>JBKQKO010000092.1:0-78680 GCA_052147455.1 Desulfobaccales bacterium
GACCCAGCGGGTCGCCCCTACTTGGTAGCCTGGCCTCTGGCCTGTGTAGTCAGTCCCGCGGGAATAAGTGGCTTCGTGCGGCGCCGGCTTTTTAAAAGAGAATCTCAGGCAGAAACGACTTGGAGTCGGCCGCCTCGAAAAACCTAAAAAGATCTCAGATGATGAATTTTGCCAGGTCGAGCGCCCTAAATAAAGGATGCTTTTTTCCTGGAAAAAGACTTTTCCCCTGATCAAATCATGTGAAACATTATACAAGCATCCTTTTTAATTGCAGAATTTCCATTAAACGTGTATCCGGAAAGAAAAGCACCTCCGGAAAAAAATGAACCAGATGGGCGAGATCGCAGTTGGCTAGCAAATTAAGATGCCAATGGTTCGCAGTTTAAATCGTCCTGGACGACGAGTCCCAGGAAGAGAGATTAAACCAAGGCAAAAAGGAGAAGCGAAATGAAAAAAGCTCTAACGGCAATGTTCTTGGTTTTGATTCTGGCAACCTCAGGATTTGCGGCGGACACCATCAAGATAGGCGGGATGCTGCCTTTGTCCGGCAGGGCGGCGGACTTGGGCATCACCTGTAAACAGGGTGCGGAACTGGCGGTTAAAGAAATTAACGGCAAGGGAGGAGTGCTCGGCAAAAATATTGATCTCATGATGGCGGATAGCAAAGCCAACGTGCAGGAAATTGTTTCCCTTTGCAACCGCTATGTGCAGAAGGACAATGTCAATTTCCTTTTCGGAATAGTCAGTTCAGCAGGGTGTCTGGCCGCGGCCCAGGTTGCCAAACAGGAAAAAGTGATCTTCATGGACACGGTGGGGTCGACGGATACGCTCACCAAGGAAAAGTGGAATCGCTATACCTTCCGTTCCGGAACCTGCAATTCTCAGGAAGCGAATTCCCTGGCTCTTTATGCGGCCCAAGACAAGAAACTGACGAAATTTTACAACATCGGTCCCGACTATGAATACGGGAGAACGATGTGGGATCTTTTCAAGGCCAAGATAGCCGCGCAGAATCCCAAGGCCCAATTCGTCGGAGAACAGTGGCCCAAGCTGTTCGCGGCCGATTATACGCCTTATATCAATGCCATTCTGGAGGCCAAACCCGAGGTGGTTTTCTGCTCCATGTGGGGTGGGGATCTCGTGGCATTTATCAAACAGGCAAAGCCGTTCGGGCTTTTTGACAAGATGAAATGGGTTATCGCCACCGGAGGTGACATCACGGTGACCAAAGCCCTGGGGAAGGAGATGCCGACGGGTCTGATCGTGGATCAAAGGTATTATTTCTATTGGCCCGAAACCCCTATAAATCAGGATTTCGTAAAGGCTTACCAGGCTGCCTATGGGGATTATCCCAGTGCCTGGGCGGCGGAGGGATATGACGGCATTTACTTCCTGGCCGAAGCCATCAAGAAAGCGGGTTCTTTGGATACCGAGAAGGTCGTCGATGCCCTGGAAGGGCTGACCAGGGAGGCGCCACGGGGGAAGGAATCGCTGCGCAAAGAAGATCATCAGCTTTATTGTGATTTCATGGTGGGTGAGACAGCCTTCGTCAAAGAGTATCCTTTCGCCATAACCGAAAAACCAATGGTTTTCCCGGCAGACCAGGTCCTTTACTCGATTGCAGATTGGCAAAAGGCACAAAGCGAAAACAAATAGCGCCTTTTGACTCAGCGCCGGTATGTGGTCTTGGCGCGAGATGATGAGGGAAGCATGGGTATTTCTTTCCTGACTGTAGAGGTCTTGAGCGCCCTGCGGCAGGCTGCCTTCCTGTTCCTCATATCTTCTGGGCTGACCCTGATTTTCGGGGTGCTCAATATCATCAACTTTGCCCACGGGGCGCTATATATGCTCGGGGCCTACCTGGCTTATGGGATCACCCTTTACCTGGTAGGCCCTTCCGGCTTCTTTCTGGCCCTTTTGATGGCGCCCCTGGGCGTCGCGGCAGTGGCGGCCATAATCGAAATGGGACTGCTGCGGCGGATCTATAACCAGGAAGAGATTTACCAGCTCCTCCTCACCTTTTCCCTGGTTCTCATCCTTGATGACCTGGTCAAAATAATCTTCGGCGCCGAATATAAATCCATCACCAAGCCGGATTTTCTCTCGGGGTCGTTCGTCCTCTTCGGCGGCACCGTCCCCGTCTATACCGCTCTGGTGCTGGTGGTGGCGCCCGCGATCGCGGCCACCATGTGGTACCTTCTTTACCGGACCAAGACGGGGAAGTTGGTGCGGGCTACGTCTTCAGACCGGGAGATGGCTGATGCTCTCGGGATCAATATGGCGGCGCTATTCACCCTGGTATTTGCTTTTGGCGCCATGCTGGCGGGTTTTGCCGGGGCCTTGGCCGGCCCGGTGCGCACCGTCTTCCCGGGTTTAGGCGCCGAAGTTATCATTGAATCTTTTGTGGTAGTGGTGATCGGCGGACTGGGGAGCCTCTGGGGGGCGCTGGTCGCCTCACTGCTCATCGGCACCCTGGAAACGGTGGGCGTCATCATCTTCCCGGCGTTCGAGATGGCTCTCATCTACCTGCTGATGGTGGTGGTGCTGGTGGTGAGGCCCTGGGGACTCTTCGGGAAGCCGTTGAAGATCAAATCCCTGTCCGAGAAAAACCTGAGCCTGGAGGCTCAGGAAATCTCGCCGGTGCATTTTTCCTCCCACTTGGCGCTGCGACTGCTCCCCTTGGTCGTCCTGCTGGTTCTGCCGCTGCTTATCGGGCGCTATTACCAGTATCTCTTGACGCAGATTTTTGTGGCAGGGCTCATGGCCATTGCCTTCAACCTGCTGCTGGGCACAACCGGGTTGCTGTCCTTCGGCCAGGCCGCTTTCTTTGGCGTCGGGGCCTACACGGTGGGACTGCTCCTGACCAAGACAGCCGTAGGCACACTTTCGACCCTGGCCCTGGCGCTGGTTATGTCCGCAGGGGTGGCTGGCGTCATAGGTTTTTTCTGCATCCGCCTTTCCGGGATTCATTTTGCCATGCTCACCCTCGCCTTCGGGCAGCTCATCTATACCGTGGCTTTCAAGTGGTACAGCGTCACGGGTGGCGACAACGGCATCCAGGGAATCCCGGTTCGGCCCCTCTCCTGGGGGAATTTTACCTTAAACCTCGGTTCCACCAGGGATATGTACTATTTTGTCCTCATGGTGGCGGCATTGGCGGTGGCCTTTTTGAGCAGGGTGCGCTCTTCTCCATTTGGGGCCACCCTCAAGGCCATCAGGGAAAACGGCCAGCGGGCCTCCTACCTGGGCATCAACGTCCGACTCTACCAATGGCTGGCCTTTGTTTTGGCTGGGTCCTTCACGGGATTGGCCGGGGGACTCTATGCCCTCATGGAAAAATCCATCTCTCCGGAGATCATCCACTGGACCAAGTCGGCAGAACCGGTATTGATGACAATTATGGGGGGAATTTATTCTTTCGCGGGGCCGGCCATAGGGGCGGCCATATACATCATTCTGAATGCCTACATCGTGGCCTGGACCGAGAACTGGGGTTTGGTCCTGGGACTGGTCCTGCTGACCATGGTACTGGCCCTGCCTGGTGGGGCGGTGGGTTATTTTAACGAAAAGGCGCGTAATTTGCTGGTGAGGATCGGATGGCTGCGGACCTGGGATTTCTAGAGCTCCAGGGCATCACGAAAGACTTCGGAGGCCTTAGGGCGCTACAGGAGGTAAATCTCTCGGTAGCCAAGGGTGAGATTTACGCGGTTATCGGACCGAACGGGGCCGGTAAATCAACTTTGTTCAATGTGATGACGGGCCTGCTGCAACCGGATGCGGGGGAAGTGATCTTCGACGGTGAGCGTATTTCGGGGCTGCCTCCCTATCGGATTATCCGCAAGGGGATCGGCCGTTCCTTTCAAATCACCAACATCTTTCCCCGCATGTCCGTGTTCGAAAATGTGCAAGTGGCCCTATTTGCTCATTATGGCAAATCTTCCAGGCCTTTCGCCCTGGCCCGGAAATTTCAGGGCATCGGGGAGGAAGTGCTGGGGATAATCGAACAGGTGGGACTCAGAGAAAGATGTGCATCCTCTGCCTCGGTGCTTTCCCACGGCGATCAAAAGCGCCTGGAGATAGCCATATCCATAGCCTCCCGCCCGCGGCTCCTGTTGCTGGATGAGCCCACCGCCGGGATGTCGAGATTTGAAAGCCGCGAGACGGTGGGGCTGCTCAAAAAGATCTCCATTGAACAGGGCCTGACCCTGGTTTTTACCGAACACGATATGGACATCGTCTTCGGCATCTCTGCAAAGATCACCGTGCTTCATCAAGGAACAGTGATAGCCGCCGGCACTGCCGCGGAAATCAAGGCAAATCGGGAAGTGCGCAAGGCGTACCTGGGGGACGAACTGATGAGATAGGGGCCTGGGAGGTACTCGTGGCTTTTTTGGAATTAAACTCCATCAACACCTACTATGGGCGCAGCCACATCTTGTTCGATATGTCCCTTTCCATCGAGAAAGGGGAAGTGGCCAGCTTGATCGGGCGCAATGGGGCGGGAAAAAGCACCACTTTCCGATCGATCATCGGGCTGACCCCTCCCCAGACGGGTGAAATCATTTTTAAGGGGGCCCCGGTAAACGGACTAAGGGCCTATCAGATCTGCCGGAAGGGGATTGGCTTTGTCCCCGAAGACAGGCGCTGTTTCCCAGACTTAACCGTGCGGGAAAACCTCGAAGTGGCAGAGAGACGGGAGAAGGAAGCGTCCTCGCCCTGGACGGTGAATAAGGTTTACTCCTTTTTCCCGCGTCTGCAGGAACGGGAAAAAAATCTGGGTTCCCAGCTCTCGGGAGGTGAGCAACAAATGCTCGCCATCGCCCGTACCCTTATGACTAACCCGGAGCTCCTTTTGCTGGACGAGCCCTCGGAGGGGCTCGCTCCTTTGATTGTCAGCCTGCTGGCCGATATGATCCTTGAAATCCGCAAAGAAGGCGTTACCGTCCTTCTCGCGGAACAGAATCTTCACTTCTGCGCCAAAGTGTCCGACCGGGTTTATGTGATAGATAAAGGCTCCCTGAAGTACGAAGGGAAGATGGCGGATCTGTTAGCCAACGAGGAGATCAAGGGGAAATACCTGGCCGTCTGAAAATTAGCCATTGAAAAAGGCGATGGGGCTGCCAGAGACGCGGCCTGAAGGTGCCCTCCTGGCCTTTGAGCCCCAGAGTCCGGTGGGGTATTCATCAGAGGGGCCACGGCCTTCGTTGCCAGTCAACTGCATGACCTGAGAGGATGATCTGCATGGAAGATCAAAGCTATTTTGCCTGGTCCAACGAATTGTTCTCGGTGAATAAGATCTTCGGCAAACCGGAAGCGTTGAAAGGCGTGCGGGTCCTGGAACTCTGCACCCGGGTGTTCGGGCCGGTGACCGCGGATCTGTTGGCCGATTTTGGGGCGGAGGTCATCAAGATTGAGCTGCCCGGAGTGGGCGACCTCATGCGCTACGTGGCGCCTCGAGGCTTTTTCTGGCAAAATCTTTCCCCGGCCTTCAACCATATGAACCATAACAAATATCATGTGGCTATCGACATTCGCCCCCCCGAAGGGGGCGAATTGCTCCGGTCCTTGGTGGCCAAATCTGATGTCTTGATCGAAAATTTCCGCGCCGGCTCCATGGATCGCTGGGGAGTCGGTTACCGCCAACTCAGCGCGGTCAACCCGGCCCTCATCTATCAGGGCAACAGCGGCTTCGGCCAGTGGAGCATCTACGAGGACCGGCCTTCCTACGACGCCACCTCCCAGGCTATGAGCGGCTTTTCGGCCATCACCGGGTTTCCGGGCAGAACCCCCCTCAAGACCGGGATCTGGATCGGCGATTGCACCGGGGCTCTCTTTGCCGCGGTTGGCATCCTGGCCGCGCTCCACCATCGCAAGAAAACCGGCCGGGGGCAACTCCTGGACGTCGCCCAGGCTGAGGGGCTGATCCGCATCCTTGACTGGACCTGGCTCTACCAGACCCTAACCCAAAAAGAGCGCGGCCTTTATGGGAACCGCGATGTTTCCTGCTCGCCTTCGGGGGTTTTTCGCTGCCAGGATGGGTTTATCGCCATTGCCGCCCTGGATGACCCTCAGTTTTCGGGGCTGTGCCAGGCCATGAACCGTGCCGAACTGGCGGCGGACGAGCGCTTTGCTACGGTTTCCAGCCGCTTGGTTGAAGAGAATAATCTGGCCCTCTATAGACTGGTGGCAAAATGGGCGGTATCCCTGGAGGCCGCCCAGATAGAGAAACTGGCGGATACTCACAGGTTCGCGGCTCACCGGGTGGCCAACGCCCGGGACCACTATCATGACGAACATCTGCGCCAGCGGGGGGCGGTTTGCGAATTTGAAGATCCCTTGTACGGCAAAGTGGTGGAGTATGGGCCGGGGCCGAAACTCTCGGAAAGCCCGGGACGCATGAGATGGATTGCCAAACCGGTGGGGTTTCACAATTCCCATGTGTTTCGCAGCCTGCTCAATCTCACCGAAAAACGGATGCAGGAGTTGCAGGAAAAGCAGGTTATCGGCACCTGGGCTGATCGTGCCGGCGCCAAACCTCCCGATGATTGGAATGGTCGGGATGGAGTCATCCAACCTTGAGGGATCCAGCTAGGATTCAGATTTGGAAAAGGACGCCATCATGAGCAAAGCCAAAGAAACCATACTTTCCTGGTTTGAGTGGGCCAAGGAACGGACCCATCCCGCCCAAGCCTCCCAGAAACCGGAAGCCTTGGCTGACTTGCTGGTCCTGGATGCCAGTTACGGGAATATGGGAGGGCCGGTGTGCTCCTCCATGCTCGCCGAACTGGGCGCCCAGGTCATCCGCATCGAACCTCCCGGCGGCGATGTAACCAGGAAATTCAGCCCCTTCGGCATCATGCACCAAGATACCGGCTTGGGGTATCTCGTGGAAGGAAGAAACAAATACCATATCACCCTGGATTTAAAGAAAGCGGAATCCCGGGAGCTTTTCACTACCCTGGCGAAACATGCGGACATTATTATCGAAACCTATCAACCCGGCGTCATGGATGGCTGGGGTATAGGATACCGGCAATTGCGGGAATTAAATCCCCGCCTGATTTATGCTGCCTTAAACACCTATGGACAATTTGGGCCGCAGGCCGGCAACGGCCGGCCGAGTTCGGAAATAACCAACCAGGCTTACTCGGGCCTGGTGCAGATCAATGGCGAGCCTGAACATGGCGAGCCCACGGAATACGGCGTCCCTACCAAGGTGGGCAGTTGGTACGGTTGGTATGCCGAGGGCATGTTCGCGGCCTACGGCATCCTCCTGGCCCTGAACTTCCGCAGTGATACGGGCCAAGGCCAGATGGTCGACGTCTCCGGGGCGGAATGTATTATGAAATTTATCGATTACAATCTCAGTTGGTTCCATATGGATGGCAAGGTCAAAGAGAGGCTGGGAAATTACGATATTGCGGTCTTCCCGTATACCTATGTCCGTTGCCGCGAGGGCTATACCTTCCTGGCGGCCTATAACGATGAAGCCTTTGAAACCCTGATGGAAATCATCGAACGCCCCGAAATGGCGAAGGATCCTAGATTTTCCTCTTTTCAGAAGCGCACCTCGATGGAGAATAAAGAGGCGCTGCAAGATCTCCTGGAAGAATGGAGCCTGCGCTATCCCGTGGATGAAGTGATCGAGCGGGTTCAGGCCGCCATTTCTAAGAAAGAAGGTAGAGGCGCCGCGGTGGTCACCGGCAAGGTCAGCCAACCGGCGGAAGTGCTTCAGGAGCAGAACTGGTGGGACCGGGGCGTATTTCAAAAAGTTCAAGACCCAACCTATGGTGAACTCACGGTCCAGGGGCCCGCCTGGAAAATGAGCGAAACCCCGCCGCGCCTCAAATGGATATGTCGTCCCGTCGGCGCCGATAACGAGTTCATCTACTTGAAATATTTGGGAATGGGGCGGTCGCAACTGGCCGCTCTGAAGAGGGTAGGGGTCATTTAGAATGTCCTGTAGCCGCAGGTTTTAGCCTGCGCTTATTTTATCAAGGATTTTCGCAGGCTAAACCTGTGGCCACCAGAATATCTAGATTTTTTAAAGGTATTTCTGAAAATGACACTAGCAGCTACTGCAAAACCACGTTTTGCCCAAACATGTCATTCTGAGCGCAGCCAAGAATCTCGTTTTTTTAGTGAGTTGAGATCCTTCACTTCGTTCAGGATGACAGTTAAACAAGTTTTGCAATAGCTTCTAGTAGCGGCAATAGGTAATGGTATCTTTTTCGAACTCGACACTGACTTCTTCGGTGAGAGAGCCCCGGATTTTGGGCAGGATTTCAAAGATGGTGTCAGTGGTAACGCGATAATCCTGCTGGATAAGCAGTTCCTGTTCGAAAGCGAACTGGGCTACTTGTTGGAAGAGATATTCGATATCCGCGGGGGTAAAGCGCGCCGTCATCTTGACGATCCGCTTTAAATCGATTTCCCCAGTATTGAGCCTGGAGAGATAGTATTTCAGGATAATGGCTCTTTCATCTTCGTCCAGCCCTCCCACGGGGATGATGCAATCAAATCTTCCCGGACGCAGCAGGGCGGGGTCCAGTTGCCGGATGTAATTGGTGGCGCAAATCAGGAGGATATGGTTCCCCTGGATTTTGAGCAGGGGCACCTGTTTGAGAAATTCGTTGGTGATGGACTTGTCCACCCGGTTGGCCTCGTCACGATTTCCCGCGAGCTCTTCAAATTCATCGATAAAAATGACGGTTTCCTTAAGGGTGCGAGCCTTTTCCATGGCCTGGCGCAGATTGGCCCCCACCTTTTCGGAGCCGTCAACCATAAGCATGCTGGGGGCAATTTCGATGAACCACCAGGAAAGGGCCCCGGCGATGGCTTTGGCAAAATGAGTTTTGCCGGTGCCGGGAGGCCCGAAAAAAATGATGGCTTTAGGAGGGACGACGCCGTGTTTTTTGGATAGATCTTCCTGGGTCAAGGGCAGAATGATCCTTTTCTGCACGATCTGCTTGGGCGGTTGGGATTCCGCAATGGTGTCCCAGATTTCTTTGCTGATTGCCAGAGCGCCCATTTCCTTTAAAAGGTCTTGCTGTTGATAGGCAAGGTATTCCTCCCGGGCTTGCTCCATATTTTCCAGGAAGTCGATGCAGGCGACCCGCAGGCCCACATCGCGGCCGAGTTTTTCAGACATGAGCCATTTATGTTGCAAAATCTTGGGCCACAGGTCCGCGGCAGCCTCCGGCTCCAATCTGGCGCCGCTGCACTCAAATATTTTAGCGGCAGATACTTCCGGTGCTAAGAGATCCGTCAATTCTTCGTTCATGATTAAACGCCTCGCAAGGTATGGCATTTTTGCCAGCCGGATAAAAACCCCGATTATGGCAAAGGTCATCCTGAGCCTGGCGAATAAGCCAGTTTTCCGATAACTTAAAGCAATCCGCTTAGCTTAGGAAGTAAATAAATCAGGTCTTGCTTTAGCTTCCAGTCTCGTCTCACGCGACCACCCCTAAGGTCCGGAAGGCAATCGGCGCCAAAGAGCTCTGTCCTTCGCCGTATCTTTGCCGGGAGAGCCCCGCAAAAGGGGCCTCTTTTAATGCCTGAAGTGCCAGAACTTTAAGCTGAAGACTCGGGAGTTTGCCCAGGGTCAGGGTTTGCAGAGATTGGCCGGGATATGCTTAGATGATGTTTAGCATATCCGATTTCCTCTCGAGCTTCAAGTTATAATTTGATGAGAGCGCCTGTCAATGAGCGTGAGCGCGCCCCAGGGGCGAGGGGATAGGGGCTGAATCTGCTCTCCCCCTGGAGTGGAACAGGGCAAGGGTGATGGATAAGATAATCTCTTGAATGGCGGGATGCGCTTCGCTTTCCCGCCCTGCGGGGACAGGGCAGGGGTGAGGGGGAATTTAATCTCTTGCCCGCTCCCATTAATACTTGGTGCGAAACTTGACTTTAAGGTAGTGGGTTTAATGAGTCAAATGAGGGAGACTTTGATTTCACTTGCAAAATGATCCCAGATCGCCCTGGGTAGAGCGATCTGGGAACTTGCAACGGCTGGAGAACTACTACGGATGTCTCTCCTCATGAGGAGGAGTTTTCGCAGGGGTACCACCGCTGGGAGCGGTACCAGAGGGGTGAACTCCAGTACCGGTTACCGCAGGGCGAGCTCCAGTGGTTGTTACAGGGCCATGAACGCCAGGAGTGGCAGTTCCGGTGGCTCCTTGGGGACGAAATCCGGTCCCGGTGGTTCCTTGCGGATGAAATCCGGTACCGGTGCCTCCTGGGGTGCGAACGCCCTGGAATCCTTTATTCCAACCTGCTCCCTGGCCATTATGGTACCGATTATAAAAATTCTGGTCATAGTGCCGACCCATCTGGTGTCCGCGCCATTCAGGATGCTGGCGCTCAAAATTATTCCAGTATTGAGGATGTGCCTGATACCACCCATTCCACCCCGGCGCATACCAGTTATTGGGTCTGACGATATAGACCTGAGGATATGAGTAATACGGGGCAAATCCAATCTTGGGGCCGAAAAAGTAGTACAGGATTCCATTCAAAAACCAATCACCTCTGTAAAAGGTCCAGGGCGTATTATTCCCAACATACGGTGTCGCGGGGTAATAGCCCTGAGCGGAAGAAGGTCCGGACATCGCGCCGATCGCGCCTCCAGTCAGCAAAATTACCAGTACCAAAAAAGCAATTGACCTTTTCATGGGTACCCCCGAAGTTGTTTTTTTTTTTGACCAATGGTCTCTGGCGTGGCTTCAAGCCTGAGATTCTCAGCGCCTGGACCCTGACACCAAAGAAAATGCCTGATCTGATATGTTAGATGACCTTAAGTCTGAATAAGTTAACTTGCTGATTACCCCTGCCGGCGCTTCTCCAGGAAAGCCTCTAAACCCCGGATGGCATCAGGACTCGTGTAGCAAAGGGAGTAGCATTTGGCCTTGCAGGCGGGATTTTAGGCGCGGCCTTAGGTTTCCTCCCCCTTGGATCAAAATAGGGAGCCGGGAGGCGTGAGCGGGGCCGCGGCCGTCTCTGGGACCCCCCTTCTTTAAAGGCTCCTTACTTTCCCTGGGCCACCGGCCGGTGATGGCAGGCCTGGTAAACATCATTGATGATCTGAGCCGAGACGTTCTCCATGGCCTGGCTCATCCCCTGGGCCAAACCATGGGGGGTCTTCTGAACCAGTGGCTCCACGGCCCGATAGTTTCTCTGGAATACCACCCTTTGCGGTATTAGCTCCTGCGCCGTATCTAGAAGGGTAACATTAATGGCCAGGGAGGCCTTCCAGCCGTCGGGTTCATCGAGTTCCTGGAACTCTTCCACCGCCCCTTCCAATTGGTAGCGGCTGTTCCCGGAGTTGGGGCCCAGAAATACCCCCCGGAACAGCCGGGAGTTCCTCAGGTCTCTGATGAGATAGTCGGTTACCAAATACCCGGGGTTGACCCGCCAGCGGTTGTAGCGGTAAACGTCACTTTGGTAAGGGCTGGGCCGATATACCATATCCGCGCTGTTATAAGCCTGGGCCACTGCGAACTGCTCCACCGTGAGGTTCTGATCGAGCTGGGGGCGGGCCCCCATCACTGGAGAGGAGTATTCCAGGATATAGTTCTCCACGGCATTGGGTGGTTTTCCGCATCCCGATAACAGGGAAATCAGGAAGCACCAGGTCATCAGGGTTGCCACCAGACGGGGCGGCCTCGGCCAGAGTTGAAGTTTTTTCATCGGTTCACCTTGGGTTATTCATTCCATCTTTTCTGAGGCGGTTTGCCGAAAAAAAGATCCGGCGGCCTATCCTTGAGGCGCTCCAGGAATTGGTCCAGGGAGCCCGAGGCGCGCTGGAGATGGTCGCTGAGTGCCGACGCATCCCGGGCGACGGCGCGGTATCGGGAAGCCGTTTCCGGAAGCTTCATGGCCTCTAAGTCTTTCTTGACACTGGCAAGGAGTCCCTGGATTTCCTTGATGGAATCTCGCGTCCCACCCACAATCTCGTCCAGTTTTTTGGCGCTGACCTTCTCATCGAAGCGGCCGGTGAGCCTATCCAGATTTCCCGCAGTGCCATGCAGTTTCGCCAGGATTCCGGTCATCTCCTTGCCCTGGAAGAAGTTTTCGATAGCCTTGGTGGTGAGCATGACCTGGTCGGAAATGCCTTTCGTGTCAATCTGTTGGAACTTTTCCAGGATGGCGGTGGCTTGGTTAAGGAGACGCTGGATTTCGGAAGGGCGGGTGGGGATTATGGGATATTCGGAGGGGAAGACAACTTGGGGCGACAGGGCTACCTCCCCGGGTGCGGGCAGGTCAAGCCCAATGAATTTTACTCCGGTGATGCCCGCGGTCCTCAATTGGGCTATGGTGGTCTTGGGTAAATTACCCCGTAAGTTGATCTTCATGACCACCCCGACCAGTTTATTATCGGGCGCTACCTCAATCTTCGTCACCCGGCCCACATCTACGCCCCGGTATTTGACGCTGGAATCTGTCTGCAGGCCCTCCACCGATTCGTCGAAGTAAGAGACATAGTGTGTCCCCTTCTGAAAGAAGCTGCTGGCTCCCACCCAGATGATGGCGGCCACTGCTAATATGAATCCGAGGATCACGAAGAGCCCCAGGATAAAGTCGGTAGATCTTCTGGCCATATTTACGGTTCCTTAAGCTGGTTGCTACTAGCAGGCTTTCGGTTAAAGAAGTTTTTCACCCGCGGGTCCGTGGAATGCTCCTTGAGGTCCCGGGGATCGCCTTCGGCGATGATTCCCCTGGCGCCCTTATCCAGCATTATCACCCGGTGGGCAATAGCAAAAATTGACTGCAGCTCATGGGTGACCACCACCATGGTCGTGCCCATCCCGGCATTGATGCTTTTGATCAAGATGTCCAATTCCGCCGCGGTTATGGGATCCAATCCGGCCGAAGGTTCGTCAAAGAAGAGTATCGAAGGGTCGAGCGCCATGGCCCGGGCCAGTCCCGCTCGTTTCGCCATTCCCCCGGAGATCTCTTCGGGCAGGTGGTTTTCATACCCGGCCAGATTCACCAGGGCCAGTTTCATCTTCACGATGAGATCGATAGTTTCATCATTCAGATCGGTAAATTCCTGGAGGGTTAAGCCGACGTTTTCGGCCAGGGTCATGGACCCAAAAAGGGCGCCGGATTGAAAGAGTACCCCGAACCCGGTTTTTAAGGAATGCAGCTTCCTCTCATCATCCGTCATAATATCAATGCCGTTGAGCAGCACTCTCCCCGCCGCGGGTCGATAGAGGCCGATCATATGTTTGAGCAGGGTGGATTTGCCGCAGCCGCTTCCACCCAAAATCACCAGGATTTCACCCCGGTTAACCTGGAAGCTGACCCGTTCGAGGATGGTGTTCTCCCCAAAGCGGGCCGTGAGTCCATCCACCACGATGATGGGGTCTTGACCGGTGTTTCCCAAGGAGTTTCCTTTGGGCTGACCCTTAGAAAAGATACCGAAGATACCAAAAAATGGGTTTTGCTGACTCTTCGCTCAAATCCCCAAATATTGAAAAGCCAGGGCGAAGGCTGAGTCGGTGACAATGATGAGAAACAGGGCGGCCACCACCGCCGAGGTGGTGGCGGAACCCACCGCCGCGGCCCCCCCCCGCACCTGAAAACCCCGCTGGCAGCCGATGCCGGCAATGAGCAAGGCAAAGACCCCAGCCTTCAGGAGGCTGAGGAGGATATCCAACAAGGTAAGGCTGGTCTGGGTCTCCTTCAGGTAAGAGTAAGCAGTCAGGTCCAGACCCATGATCCCCACCACCAGGCCGCCGGCGATCCCGAAGATATCGGCGTAAACGGTGAGGAGGGGCACCACTATTATGGCTGCCAGAACTTTGGGGAGCGCCAGAAACCTGATGGGGTCAAAACCCATGGTCACCAGGGCGTCCACCTCCTCATCGACCACCATGGTGCCGATTTCCGCGGCAAAGGCAGATCCCGACCTCCCGGCTACCAGAATGGCGGTCATGATGGGACCCAGTTCCTTGACCATGCCAATGGCCAGAAGAGAGGCCACGTAGATATTGGCGCCGAATTGCTTGAGCTGAATCGAAGACATGAAGGCGATGATAAGTCCCAGGAGGAAGCTGAGGAGGCCCACGATGGGCAGCCCATCCGCCCCCGCTCTTTTCATGTAGAAGGAGACGTCGTGCCACCGGACCGAACGAGGGTGGAGCAATGCTTGCATCAGGCTGATAAGGATCGCTCCCAGAAAAATCGTCACCTCTACCAGATCTTTAAAGAAATGCCAGCTTTCCTCACCCAGTTGCTCCACCACATTGCCGCTTACCCGCTCGCTGATCAAAGGAGGGATCCTCAGGGCTTCCAGATCGATGAGGCCCATGATACCCTTAGCCTTCTCGGTGGGATTGACAAACTCCAGGGGCACGGACCTGGCCTTGGACTCGCTCTCGAGCTGTAAAAGCTCCAAGGCTCCGGCACTGTCGAGATATTCCACCCCGGCCAGGTCCACGGTCAGTTTGCTGGGGGTCATTCTTTCCAGCAGGGCCGCGACCTCCGAGTTAAAGAGGCTCAAATTTTCCAGGGCGATGCGGCCGGAGATGGCGAGATTGAGTTCCAGACCTTTCTGGCCGGCCACCTTAAAGCTGAAGTTGCGACTCGGTTGGGTAGGGTGATCCATCGCATCCCGGAAAACGCCGGTCCCGCCAATTGACTCTTCTGGGTCAGCGAATCTCGTACCAGGTTGAGCTAATTATTAAAATCCAGAGCCAGGAACTCTTTATCGGTCAGGCCCCACCTGTGCAGCGCTTCCGCCGCGTCCAGGCTTAGGCCCAGCATTCCTATCACCTGCCCCCCCTGGAGGATCGGGACAGCAATGATATAAATCTCGGAGCCATCTTGCAAAAAGAAGCGCTGTTGGGAAGTTTTCCGGTTTTTCAGGACCTGATCAAACAAACCATAACTGGATAAATTAAGGGCCCCCTCTTTTTTCTCGGGATACCTTGCCAGGATGTCTCCATGCTGGTCCACGACGCCGATCTGGAAAGGGCACATGCGGCAGAGTTTAATAGACGGCTCGGCTATCTCCAGGAGAGATTTATTGATGGCTGGCAGGTCCTGCCGGGCCACCGGTCCGGGCAGCGGCGCCGCCAGCCGCTGGAGGCAGGCTTTGATCTCCTGCTTAAAAGAGGCCGCCGCGGGACTCAAGGGTGGTTCTTTGGCGGAACAGGCACAAAAAATCAACAAGATTATTAGAAAAGGGCGATTCAGAAGACGACCGGGGCTAAATTTTTCGGCGAGATTACCGTGTGCCATTTGCCTCCACCTATCCCACTCTTAATCGAGCCCGAGGCACCACCAATGAAAATGATTTTAGCGCCTTTTTCAGCCTGGCGGCTAAATAGGTGGAGCGCAGGCTAAGGCCTGCGGCTACGGAATTGCACCCGCCCCTGACCGCGGCCCCTCAAGGTTCACTGATCACTCCCCAAATACGCGGGCGAAGATGGCATCGACGTGGCGCAGGTAGCGGCCCAGGTCAAAGATGACTGCCAGTTCCGCCGGGGTCAGATGCCGGGCGATCTCCGCATCCTCCTGCACCAACGCCGCAAACTCGCCTCCCTGCTCCCAGACCTGCATGGCCGGGCGCTGCACCAACCGGTAAGCCACATCCCGGGCCAGGCCTTTGCCAATCAGCGCCAGCAAGAGGCCCTGGGAGAAGATCAGGCCGTGGGTGAGGTTGAGGTTCTTGACCATATTATCGGGGTAAACCGTGAGATTCTTGAGCAAGCGGGTCAGGCGGGCCAGCATGAAGTCCAGGAGCACGGTGCTGTCCGGGGCAATGAGCCGTTCCACCGAGGAGTGGCTGATGTCCCGCTCGTGCCACAGGGGCACGTTTTCCAGGGCCGCCAGGGCATTGGCCCGGAGCAGCCGGGCCAGGCCGCACAGGTTCTCGGACAGGACCGGGTTGCGCTTGTGGGGCATGGCGGAAGAGCCTTTCTGGCCGGCGGCGAAGAACTCCTCGGCCTCCCGCACCTCGGTGCGCTGCAGGTGGCGGATCTCCAGGGCCACCTTCTCGACGCTGGCGCCGATCAAGGCCAGGGTGAGGAAGTATTCGGCGTGCCGGTCCCGCTGAATCACCTGGGTAGAGATGGACGCCGGGGCAAGCCCCAGGCGGGCGCAGGTCTTGGCCTCTACCTCCGGGGGCAGGTGGGCAAAGGTGCCCACCGCGCCGGAGAGCTTGCCCACCGCGATAGTTTGGCGGGCCGCCGCCAGACGGGCGCGTTGCCGTTGGAATTCGGCAAACCACAAGGCGAATTTCAATCCCAGGGTAATGGGTTCCGCATGCACCCCATGGGTGCGGCCCACCATGGGCAAGTCCTTAAATTCATAGGCCCTCTCTTTCAGGACCGTAAGCAGCTCATCCAGATCGGCTTGCAATAGGTCGGCGGCTTCCTTCAAGCGCAAGGCCAGGGCGGTATCCAGGACGTCCGAGGAAGTGAGCCCGAAGTGGAAGTAGCGGCCGTCCTCCCCCAGGCTGGCGGCCACCTGGTCCACAAAGGCGGCCACGTCATGATGGGTCTTTTCCTCCAGGGCCAGGATCTGCTCCACGTCGAAGGCGGCCTTGCTGAAGGCCCGGGCCGGCGTCTCCCGGGGGATGATGCCGCACTCCGCCATGGCCTCCATGGCCGCCAGCTCCACCTGGAGCCAACTGGCATATTGGTTCTCTTCGCTCCAGATGCGGGCCATTTCCTTGCGGCTGTAGCGGGGAATCATCTCTCACCTCAGAGGAGCTAGCCGATTTTTGCAAGCAAGCGCCTATGTGATTATAAACAGAAGCCCCTGATAAGAAAAGAAGATTGACGGGGCAAATTTGAATAGATAACCTTCTTGACATCCAGAACCTGTTCATGCGAGACCGACATGGCCGATTGGGGGGAAATCTTCGAAGCTCCAAAAATGCAAGGGCTGCAGCCCAACCCGGAGTTTATGGCCCTGCTGCCGGAACTAAGACTGGCAGGCTGCCGCCGGGTCCTGGATGCCGGCTGCGGCGTGGGCCGCCACCTCCTGCCCCTGGCGCAGGAGGGCTTCCAGGTGATGGGGGTGGACCGGGAGGCCTCGGTCCTCCGGATTCTGAAGGGCCGTCTCCAAGCCACCGCCTTGTCGGCTTCATTGCTCCAGGCCGATCTGCGCCGTCTGCCCCTATCAACGCGCCGCTTCGATCTAAGCGTCAGCATCAATGTAATCAATCACGGAGATGCCGCCGCTTTTCGGGAATATTGCCGGGAGTTGGACCGGGTCTTGAAGGTTGGCGCACATCTGTTTATTTATGTCTCACCCCGGGAGTTCGCGGCCAGGGTGATGCTGCCTGAGACCCGGAAGCTGGAGCCCGGCACCCTGGTGAATATCGCCACTCCGGACGGCAAACTGGTGCACCATTTCCCCACCCCTCGAGAATTAACGGCGCAATTCCCAGGCTATGAGCTGCGGCGTCTGGAGAGCATCCAGGCTGCCATCCCCTTCATGAACAACGTGGAAATGCCCCAACTCATTTTTTATGGACGGAAAAGATAGCCTGATAGAGCGGCTTGCAGCCGGCCAAATTCGGCGGGCCCAGCCCACCCCGGAAGCTGTTATCTGTTTTCGGTTTTCTGTCTCTGCTATGGGGCTTTTGCCTTTGATTTTGTCTTTGAGTTCACAGAAAACGGTCTTCTAAAATCCATGGCTGAGCAAGAAGAATCTCCAATCCTGGTGAAAAGCCGGGGCGCCCTATTAAACCTGGTCCTCAACCGGCCCCGGGTCCTCAACACCCTGAACCTGGAGATGACCCGCCGGCTGCGCGGGCTTCTGGATGAGGCCCGGGAGGACGAGGGGATAAGGCTGATTGTCCTCTCCGGCGCTGGTGAACGGGGCTTCTGCGCCGGCGGCGATCTGAAGGAACTGGCCCGGGCCATACAGGGCCGGGCGCCTTTCCTGGCCGACGAGTTTTTCCGGGAAGAGTACGACCTGGACCTGCTGCTTCACCAGTTTCCCAAACCGGTGGTGGTTATGGCGGATGGCATCACCATGGGGGGCGGCCTGGGTCTGGCTGCAGGCGCGGACCTGGTGGTGGTCACGGAGCGCAGCCGCATGGCCATGCCCGAGACCAGAATCGGTTTTTTTCCGGATGTGGGGGCCAGTGGCTGGCTGCACGCCCGCTGTCCCCCCGGCTATCCGGAGTACCTGGCCCTAACCGGTTACGAGGCGGTGGGAGGCGAATGCGTCCGTCTGGGACTGGCCAGCCACCTGGCGCCATCCCACCGTCTGATGGACCTCCTGGAGGATCTGGCCAAGATTTCCGGGCGCCTGGCGCCGGGATTTTTGGTAAGGGAAGCGGCGGTCAGGCAGATGAAGGGTGGTCTCCCGGCCTACGCCAGGCAGGACTGGTCGCCCCGGCCGGAGTTGGACGCCTGGGTGGCTCAGCATTTTGCGGGTAAAGAGAGCCTGGGGGAAATCGTGGCGTCCCTCAGTCAGTGCAGCCCGGAGCTGGAAATCTGTGGGGAGGTATTGCGGCAGATGTCCGAACGCTCCCCCACGGCCCTGGCCCTGACCCTCAAGCTGCTGCGGGCCAACCAGGGGCGGCCGCTGCCGGAAGTCTTCCGGCGGGAGGCCCGGGCCGCCCACTTCATGATGCAGCACCCCGACTACCTGGAGGGCATCCGGGCGCGCCTCCTGGACAAGGATGATCGACCCCGCTGGCAGCCGGAGCGCATTGCCGACCTGGGTCCACTGGGAATAGACCTGTAGAGGTTTCCGTTTCCCAGGAAAACGGAAAAGGGAAATCGGCACAAAACCCTTAATCTAAAAATACCGTATAAAAATTAGGGCTTTATGTACCTGGGCAAGTGGAAGGTCCCGGCCCGGCGTAGACCGTGGCGGCGACTTGCGTCAGCGAGCCGATTCCGCTAAAATTTGATTAACATATGAGGGTCTTGCAAAAGTCAGGTTAAACTGGTTAAGTCGTTTTTTCCTCCTCCCCACGGGGGGAGGGGGGCGTCAGTCTTTGGTAACTATTGGATAATGCGTAACTACTTTCACCACCCCCTCCCGGCGTCGCCTTCTCAAGGGGGAGGGAACAAGTCAATAACGTTGATTTCGCTACTGAATATGACTTTTGAAAGAGGCTCATATGTCTAAGAAAGATGAAACCATTCGGATAAAACGCAAACCTACCCGGGCCATCCGCATCGGCCCGGTGCAGATCGGCGGCGGCGCCCCGGTGGTGGTGCAGTCCATGACCAACACCGACACCAGGAATGTGGGCGCTACCCTGGCCCAGCTTCATAGATTGGCGGCGGCCGGCTGCGAAGTGGCCCGGCTGGCGGTGCCGGATCAGAAGGCGGCCCGGGTCTGGGGGGAGATCAAAAAAGAGAGCCCGCTGCCCCTGATTGCCGACATCCATTTCAATTATCGCCTGGCTTTGGCCGCCCTGGAGCAGGGGGCCGACGCCATCCGCATCAATCCCGGCAACCTGGGGGGGGAGAAGAAGACCCGCCAGGTGCTGGAGGCCTGCCGGCAACGGGGCGTGCCGCTGCGCCTGGGGGTCAATGCCGGCTCCCTGGAGGCGGACCTGCTGGAAAGGTATGGAGCCCCTACTGCCGCGGCCCTGGCGGCCAGCGCCCTCCGCTGGGTCAAGAAGTTCGAGGACTGGGGCTTCTTCGATTTCAAGATTTCCCTGAAATCTTCCGATGTCCTAGTGACAGTGGCGGCCTACCGGGAGGTCTCGCGCCGGACGGATTATCCTTTGCACCTGGGGGTGACCGAAGCCGGGGGGTTGATCGCCGGTACGGTGAAGTCCGCCCTGGGGATCGGCATGCTGCTGGCCCAGGGCATCGGCGACACCATACGGGTTTCACTCACCCGGGACCCGGTGGAGGAGGTGCGGGCGGCCTATGAGATTCTCCGGGCCCTGCACCTCAGGGAGCGGGGGGTCGAACTGATTTCCTGCCCCACCTGCGGCCGCTGCCGCCTGGACCTTTTCTCGCTGGCGGAGGAGGCGGAGCGCCGCCTGCTGGCGGTGACCACCCCCCTCAAGGTGGCTATCATGGGCTGCGTGGTGAACGGGCCGGGGGAGGCCCGGGAGGCGGACATCGGGGTGGCTGGAGGCGCCGGGGTGGGGGTCCTGTTCAAAAAGGGCCGCAAACTGCGCCAGGTGCCGGAAAAAGACCTGCTCCGCGCCCTGCTTGCGGAAGTGGCGGCCCTCACCGGTGAGGCGGTGGATTTGCCGGAAGCTGCCCAGGAGAAGCCCTGAGCTGCGGCAGGCCGGGTCAAAACCTGGCCTTATCTAGGCCGGGCTGAAAAGACTTTGTAAAAAGGGCTTTACGGAATCTGCACCAATCCCCCCAGAACGTTTTTGAAAGGTCTCACAGCTCCTCAGACATTTCAGAAGCGGCCAGTTATCATCTATCCGGTGATACTTCGCAACAGCCCCTTCCTCCTGGAACCAAGACCGCCTATCAGCGGGAATATTTATTCCTCACAAAACTCTTACATCTTAAAAATCAGGGAGTTATACCCTTAAAATCAGGGATCGCCTTATTTGATTTTTCGTTAGAGGTAATAAAGTCATAGTCGTCAATTTAGGGGTTTAGGGAGTTTCGTCTCTTCCCTATGTAAAAAAAGGAAGAAGTTTTAATTTTTTCTTGACAAAAATTTATTGAATAATTAAAGGTTAAACGTAAGCACTTAATTGCAATGTATTTCTTCAGAATGCGGCATACAGGGTGGCTTGAGGGGAAATCCTTGGGAGGAGGAAGGTGATGAAAAAAATTAGCTGGTTGCTGCTAATCATGGGTCTGGGGGTTTGGGGATGCGTTACGGCGGACAACTCCACCCTTATCGATACTGACCAACAAGGCTATGCCAGCGGCCAATATCGGGATACGCACCATGGGCAGGTGGCCGATTTCGGCGTCTATGGCGGGGGAGGCGGCGTTGGCGGCGCCGCCGCTTCGAGAGCCATCGGCCCCCTTTTATCCAATACCAATTCCGGGAGTGGTGGGGGCGGCATGGTGGGCTTGAAGGTCAATCCGGCTCCGACGCAAGGCGACCCGCTGCCCTTTGCCAGGTCCATTGCGATGATTAATTACAGCAAGAGATTGAGTTCGATAAAATACGATGAAACCGGCGGGATAATTGAATATGAGTTTAACCCTGGGCCGATGTCGATGAGGAGCGAGTATGCACCGCCAAAAACTCAAGCGCCTTCGTCCTTTGGCCACCAGCCGATTCAATAGTAAGGCGGTGGAATCATGAAAGAGAAAATAATCTGCTTGGTGGCAGTAATCTGCTTGGGGTTGGCGGGTACTATTAGCCGAACCCAGGCGGCTGGCCAAAACGCGTCCTCTCCACCAGTCTTTAAACCTGGCCCAAATGGCTCAGTACCTGGCACAGAACAGCAGGGGGTGTATTTTGAACCTCTCCCGGACGAGTCGTTCTTGCCGGAAATGCGTGACCTTCCCATACCGCGGCGGTTTAAAGAGACTCCCCGGAAATATACAGGGATAATTAAAAATCAAACCAACTGCGACGTGTCGGTACCCTCGGGAAATAGCTTGGCCACACTCACGATCCCAGCACATGGCTGGATAGAATTTATCTCCTGGACCGGGGCCTTCGGTCTGACGATCTACTGCGACGGCAAGCCCTATTACTGCCTGAATATCCACGCCAGGCCCAAAGCCTATGCCTTCATGTGTCAGAAATATGATTTCATGGCGGAAATCGTGAAACCGGAGGGAGTGGAGGGCTACTCCGGGAAGAAACTTAAGAGAAGGGCACACAAAGTGAAGGCGGTGGGCTAGGGTAAGCTCAACCAATCAGTCCACTATCTTTAATTTTGCGGGGGAAGCCCGGATCGGGGTTCCCCCGAGTTTTTTTTCGGGCCCCTTGAACCCCCGGTTGTTTCAAAAACGGACGTGGTCAGTCAGGTAGTGGCAGACACCCGGGCAGCCTGCCGGCCCCGGCATCTTATAGCAAGTTGAGACCTCTTCTAAAAGATATTTTGTCATCCTGAGCGAAGCGAAGGATCTCGTATTTATTCGTAAATTATGAGATTCTTCGGTCGCTTCGCTCCCTCAGAATGACAAGTGAAGGAACTTTCGTAGGGGTCTCAACCTGGTATCAAACCGTCCTGGCAACGGGGCGGCAGAGATTTTGCCGGATATCCAGGTAGATTTCGCCGTAGCCCGGGGAGCCCAGACGCAGGGTATAGAAGGCGTTGAGCATCAGGCTGGCCACCATGAGGTTGGTGAACAGGAGCTGGGGGGCGCCCGCGGCCATGAGCTCCTCGCAGGAGAGCTCCGCGGGGTTGCGGTCCCTGGGCTGGGCGATCTCGGGGTGATAGCGTCCCAGGGAGGGAGTCAAATCCCGGCCGGCGCGCCGGAGGTAGAGCTGGACGTTGCCGTCTTCGTAGTCGTTGCCCCCGGAGATCAGGGTGAGGTCCCGGAGGGCCGCGGCGTGCCCGTCCACCAGGTGGCGGGAGGCGTGGTTATCCACCATCAGGAAGACGATGTCCCCCTCCCTAATCAGGTAGTGGAGGTTGGCGGCGGTGAGGTATTCAGGCACAGCCCGCAAGGAGATTCCCTCGAACTCCTGGGCCAGCTCTTGGGCCTTGACCTCGGCCTTATTGCCCGGTCGGGTAAAGGCCTGGCGAGGGGCATTGGCCCATTCAAAACGGTCGCCGTCGATCAGGGTGAGGCGGGTCCGCTCCCCGGAATATTGCAGGTAGCGGCAGAGGAAGGGCAGTAAGGCGCAGCCGATGCCGCCGATGCCGATGGCCTTGATCTCGGTAGTGTTGCCCATCTGAGGTTCCGTTTCTCCGGGCGCCGACCCTGGTATCGTTATCCCTGTCCCCCCAACCCCATTCCCGCTCAGGGAGGGGGAGTTTTTAGGGCCAATATATAACCGCGGCAGCAAGTGATTAATTCCCCCTCACCCTAACCCTCTCCCCCATGGGGAAGAGGGGAAAAAGGTAACCCTTGGAATGCTCCCTCCTCCCCCCGCGGGGGGGGGAGGGCTGGGGTGAGGGGGGGCCACAAGAGACGTTAGCATATCTAAGAAATCAAGTACTTATTAGGATAACAAAAAAATGATCGCGCCAGAATACGCCAAACCGCCACTTCAGGGTCCGAATTCGATGGGACGGGGCAAGGGGGTTACCTTGTCCTCCACCTCCCCAGCCCAATCCTCGGCCGGGGGCGCCTCAGCCCAGGAGATGGGATAGGGGGAGATGAGGTGTTCCGGGGCCAGATAGCCGCGGTAGCCCTGGACTACCAGGGAGCAAGAGAGGCTCAGGTCGCCGTCGAGGTTGCCCATGGTGAGGTGAAAGCCGTCTTCGTGGCGCTCGTCAGCTTCGTCGCGTTCCGAATGAAAGGCCTCAAGGCCGGCGTGGCTGTGGATGGTACCCAGGCGGCGGAGACCGGCGGGGAAATCCCGAACCTGATAATCGCAATGGCCGCCCCCCACGCTCTGGTAGGGGATGACCAGTTCATAGGATTGGCCGGCCTGCCGCCAGGCCAGCAGGGCTACGGCTTCGCTCTGGTAGCGGGAATACACCGCCCGGAAAAAAGCCGCCGCCTGTAGCAGCAGGCTCGCGGGCAAGGGGGGGCCGCAAAGGCGCACCTCCGGTTCCTGGGGAGCCAGCCAGGGTATGCCGGCGGCGGGCACCACGGCCTGGAAGAACGGGGTGCGTTTCACCAGAAAGAGGCCCTGCCGGGTGAGGAGGTAGTAAATGGGCTCCTCAGGGTTGGAAAAATCCTGGTCTTTCAAGTAAATGGGCAGCATAGCCAATGGTTTGCAGTGAGTGGGTTTTCGGTTAATAACTTAAGTACTTGATTTCTTAAATATGGTAACGTCTCTTGCCGACTCCGCCTCACCCCAGCCCTCTCCCCCGCCGGGGGGAGACGGAGCATTCCAAGGGTTGGCTCGTATCCCCTCTCCCCTCGAGAGGGAGAGGGTTAGGGTGAGGGGGAATTAATCGCTTGCTCTCGATGTTGGTAAATACGTTATCGGATTGATGCAATAGGGTACTAAGCTCGAGCCGGGGGTCCGGAAGATGCTGCCAGACCTCAGCAATTGCCCGGTTGCTAAACCTGGGAACACCATAAATTCTAATCACGATATTGTCAAACCCCGGAGGCCTCAGAAGATTTTTTTGCTGTCCAGCAGCAGGGTAACCGGGCCGTCGTTGATGAGGCCCACTTCCATCATCTGGCGGAAGCGGCCGGTAGACACCCTTAGAGCGTGGCCGGATAGCCTGGCGGCCAGCTCCTGGTAGAGCCTTTCGGCCAGCTCCGGAGACGCCGCCGCATCAAAGGAGGGGCGGCGGCCCTTGCGGCAATCCCCCAGGATGGTGAACTGGGAGACCAGCAGCACCTCGAATCCGGTGTCCAGAAGGGATAAGTTGAGGAGGCGCTCTGCTCCTGGAAAAACTCGTAGATGGGCCAGCTTTTGAGCCAGATAGTCCACATCGGCGGGGCCATCGTCAGCCGCCACCCCCGCCAGGACCAGAAGGCCCTGCCCAATCCTGGCCACTTCCTCTTGGGACACCTTAACCCAGGCTTCTTTGACCCGTTGCACCACCGCTCGCATGCCAACCTCGGGAGTTTCGAGTTATGTAGGGTGCGCACTGCGCACCAAATTGCACAGGCGGGACGCCGGTGCCACCAAATACCAAATGGTGCGCAGTGCGCACCCTACAGGACCTACCCCTGCCGGTTGCCGTCGGAAGATCCGGGGACGTGGTCTGGCAAGGAGCCGGAGATCGAGGAAAAAGCTGCTGATAATGTATAATAATTTCGCGGCCAGTCGAAGGGAAAACCCACACTAATCTTTCAAATTATCCCGGCCTCAGATTAAATTTTCATAATCGAAAATTCGAAATTCAGTTTTTTTTTGCCTGCTCGCCGGGAAAATTTCGCAGCCCCCTCAAACCATGGATTTCTGTCCATTTCTATGTTAGGCTACTGCCAAATCCAAAATCCAAACTGCAAAAGCGAAACTCCAGACTCGAAACTCATAACTCAATCATGGTTTCCCCGCCCCTTTCCCAAGCCCGTTTAACCATCCCCAACCTCATCACCCTTACCCGGATTCTCCTTACCCCGTTATTCATCATCTTTTTGATCCAAGGGCACTATCGCCAGGGCTTGATCGTCTTTATTCTGGCCGGGTTGAGCGACCTGGCGGACGGCCTTATCGCTCGCTGGTGGCAGCAGAAATCCCGTCTGGGGAGCTACCTGGACCCCCTGGCGGATAAGCTCCTGATGTCCACCAGTTTCGTGGCCTTAAGCATTTCCCATTTAATCCCCTCCTGGCTGACGGTGATGGTCATCAGCCGGGACGTCATCCTGGGCCTGGGGGCGTTAATCCTGCGCCTGACGGATTATCCCCTGGTGATCAAGCCGTCCCTGGCTGGCAAATGGACCACCACCGTGCAGTTGCTCACAGTGGGCCTGGTGTTGCTGGCAAAGGCCAAGTTATGGCATCTGCCGCCTGAAATTTTAACCGCCTTTTTTTATATCACCGCTGCCCTCACGGCCTTTTCCGGCATTCACTATATCTATGGGGGGCTCAAACTGGTGTCCCAACAGGCTGAGGACCGGCAGGATGATGGTGGCTGAAGTCATCGATCTGGAGCGCTTCCGGGCCAGGATGGCGGCGGACCACGGGTTCCGTTCCTGGCTGGGCCGCTTTAATGAGCAATTCGGCCCTGAGACCCGGCTTGAGGATTTGAGTCCCGCAACCCTCCTGTATCTGGCCAGCCCCGGGGATGAGAACCTCTACGTCTTTTTCGATCTAATCATGGGGAGCAGGGGCCTGGGCGGGTCGCTGCGCTTTCGTCTGGATGACCTGGAATACGCCGTCAAGTTAAAGATTATGGACACCGCCTTCGCCTTGGTGGATCGGGTGAGGTTTGAGCTGATGCGCCGCCTGGGCTGGGTGGAGGCGGGCCCCGGGGGAGAGCGCCCCATCATCCAACTCGTGGAAGAGGCCTGGCGCCGGCAGGTGGAATTTGCCCGGGAGATTCCCCGCCTCTCCACGGACCACCCCGATTATCAGGCCTATACCCGTCTAAATCACTTGGACCGGGTGGTGTTCATCCGGAGGCTCATCCCCCGGGCCGTGGATACCTTCCGGGAACGGCTGGCGGGCGGGAATCAGGGTTAACTCGAAACCCCACCGCCAGCACCGGCTGCCGGGTACTTTGCCGGGAATTTTTTCAAGGGCGCCGCTGAATTTTCTTGCACAACAATTCTTTTCTTCTTTAAAAAGAAAGTTGTTTTCCCCGCCAATAATTCCAGGCGCTAGTGTTGTGCTTCGTAAATAGTCTGGCATTAAATCAAGAAAACCTAAGTTTCAAGGGTATTAAAGTCCCCCTTTGGAAAAGGGGGATTTAGGGGGATTTCAGGAGGTTATTTTAAATCCCCCCTGCCCCCCTTTTTCAAAGGGGGGTTAAAAAACCGCAGTTTAAAATGTCATAGCAATTATGAAGCATCACACTAGAAGCTACAAAACCTGATTTCACTGTCATCCTGAACAGAATCTAAGGTCACTAAAAATACGAGATTCTTCGCTTCGCTCAGAATAACATTTTTGGGCAGATTGGGGTTTTGCAATAGCTTCTAGTGTCTGGCAGCCTTACCGCCCCGGTAAAGGTTTTCTATCCAATTGCCACCGCACGGTCCAACCCAGGTGGCGCAAGACCAGAGGTTTCAGCAGGCACTGTAGGTTTCCGATCTCCTTAGCCTTGGCGCTAATACTCGCCTCGCTGTATCCGGTGGTAAGAAGAACCAGGAGGTCCGGGCGAAGCTTAAGGGCGGCCTCAGCCAGGTCGAGCCCGGTCATCGACGGCATGGTCAAATCGGTAATCAGCAGGTCAAAGGCCTGTGGGTGAGCCTGGAACTCTGCCAAGGCCTCGGGGCCGCTGGTAAAGGCGGTGACCCGGTATCCCAGGCCTTGCAGAAACTCCTTGCCGATCTGGACGATGGCGGCTTCGTCATCCACCAGGAGGATATGTTCCGTGCCCCGGGGGATGGGCCCGGTCATGGGGGCTTCTGCGGCTGAGGGGCTCTGATGGCTGGGGAGATAGACCCGGAAGGCGCTGCCTTTCCCCGGCTCACTGGAAACCCCGATGGCGCCGCCCAGGCTCTGGACAATGCCGTGGACTGCGGCCAGGCCTAAGCCGGTGCCCTCATTCATTGGCCTGGTGGTGAGCAAGGGATCGAAAATGCGCTCCAGGGTCCTTTGATCCATGCCGCGACCGCTGTCCTTCACGGTGAGTCTAAGGTACGGCCCGAATTTGAGCTCAACGCCGGGTTCGGCCGGACCGGCCTCCAGGAGCACCGTCTCCAGGTTGATTTGCAGAACTCCGCCCGTATCCCGCATGGCTTCAAAGGCGTTGCTGCTAAGATTCATCAAGATTTGGCTGAGCTGTACCGGATCGGCCAGCACCAGGCCGCACTGAGAGTCCAGATTTTGGCGAATCTCAATAGTGGCAGGCAGGGAGGCCCGCAGCAGCTTAAGCGACTCCTTGACAATGGGCAGAATCTCCAGCGGCCTGGGTTTCAGCTCATCTTGGCGGCTGAAGGCGAGAATCTGTTTGACCAGGTCTCGGGCGCGGTCCCCAGCCCTTAAGGAGGCTTCCAATTTACTGCTAATCTTCCCGGCCCCCGGCATTGTGTCCAACGTCATGCAGGCCAGCTCCACATAGCCTATCATGGCCCCGAGGACATTGTTGAACTCGTGGGCGATCCCGCCGGCAAAGGTGCCCAGGGCCTCCAGCTTCGCCACCTGGCGAAGTTTGGCCGCCAATTTGGCCTGGATCTCTGCGTTGCGTTTACGTTCTGAGATGTCCTGGGCGACGCTGAGGATGACTTTGCGGCCCTTTAAGTCAATGATCCGGGCGTGGATTTCCAACGGCAGGATTGAACCATCCTTGCAAAAGCTCCTGGATTCGAAAAAGAGTTCCCCCTTGTCCTGCAGTTCCTTGAGTCTTTGCGGCGAGCCCCGGGCAAGTTCCGGGGTAAAGAGGTGCTGCGCATTTATTCCCATCAACTCTTCCCGGCGGTAACCACGGCTTCGGCAGGCGGCTTCGTTGACCAGGATAAAATTGCCTTCAAAATCGGAGACATAGATGGGCTCAGTGACCAGGTCCAGCAGCTTCGCGTTCAGGACCAACTCCTCATCGGGCCTGGGCAATTCCCCGGGGCCTGCCGCCACCCGGCCTGGCTGATGCCGCCGGTCGCCCTCCAAGACCCTGGAAAGACGCCGGGTGTGTAGCAGGTTGGCCACCCGCACCCGTAACTCGAATTTGTTGAGAGGGGCCAGGATGATCTCATCCACGCCTTCGGGGAGATGGGGCCTTCGCAGGATTGGGTCCCCGGGTGAGGCAATGAGGAGAACGGGCAGAAAGACCGGCTGCTCGAATCTTTTCCGCTCCGCCAGCCCTAATTCTGGGCGTCCCGGATGAGGGGAGTCCAGTATGGCCAGATCGAAGGCCGGGAGCTCCGGAACCGCCTGTTCGGGGACTTCCAGGTGATAATCCCGGGCCAGCCATTGCCTGAGGAGCGCCCGGGTTTCCGGGTCGGCCAGCAATAGGAGAATGCTGGAAGCTTTGCCAACCGGGTTGGCAGGATCAAGTGATTTTTTTGGTTTCAAGGTCCGTTCCCAGTGAACAATTAATGACGTCTCTGTCTATCAATTATTAAGTTCTTTGCAAGGAGCCTGCCATCATCCGGGTCGCGCCGTTTAGCACCTGGGCGCCAGGGCGAGCGCGGTGACTAATAATAATTTTCTGGATACGGCTCGCAAGGCAAGCTAAAAGAAAATGGCGGGAGATGCATGAGCGGTGGGAGGCTCCCTTAAGCGAGTATGTTGGCCAGGGCGCTGAGGGCCACCGCGGCGATATTATTGGGTTGGAAGATGGCGATGGGTTGTGCGGAAATCTGGGACATGGAGCAGGCTTCCACGGAGTAAGGCACCGCTCCGAGAATATCGCAATTCAGGTGCGTTTTGATATTTTCCAGTGTCATGGATATGGGCAGGACGATACGGTTGGTAATGACCGCGCCGATATTGGCGTCCCCCAACCCCCAGGATTTGAATAATTCCAGCAGGGTCTTGCCGGCGCGCACCGAGAATTGCTCCCGTTCGCTGACCAGAACTACATAATTACAAAGGCGGATGGCGCTGGCAAAGGCCTCAGAAGGGTAGCCCGGCAAATCGAGGATGACATAATTCGCCAAACCCGCCAGCATCTGGATCAGGGCGGCAGCCCGGAGGGGGTCGATTTCGGTGAAATCCTCCGCCTTTTGCGGCCCGAAGAGGAGTCGCAGACCGGGGGACGAATTGTAAAGAAACCGTGATAAATCGGCGGGAGTCAGGGAACCGGGCGCCAGCTCCAACAAATCTTTCAGATTGGACTCCGGATTTTGGTTTAACATCAGGGAGAAGGTGCCCCGGCCGGACTTGAGCTCCGCGGCGATCACCTGGTGGTTCTGTCCGGCCAGCACCGCGGCAATGTTCAGGGCGACCGTGCTGGTGCCGACTCCGCCTTTGGCGCCGGTGAATCCGATGATCTTTCCCGGCTTGGATTGCTGGGCCTCCTGGAAAAGGCGTCTGCCCTTTTTCTCCTCCTGATATTTAATGGCCCGCACCAGGGGCAACATCATCTGTTTGATGGGGGATTGTTTTTCTACATAGTCCCAGGCGCCGTTTTTCATGGCCAGCTCGGCGCCGTCCTGGTCCCCCCCCACGGTGATGATGATGACTTCCGGGCTGTCAGGGATCTCCCGAATCTTGGGGAGGATTTCCAAGCCGTTGCCGTCAGGCAAATGCACGTCGAGAAAAATTACCTCATATTTTCCGGAAGTAACGGTTTCCAAGCCCTTTGCCAGGGTGTGGACGTGGGAGACCTGATGCCCCAGGTCCGTGACCATTTGGGAGAGCATTTCACAAAATATCTCATTATCATCGATGATCAATACGTTAGCCATAAAGATATCCCGTTGGTAGTAAAGAGTCTAACTTATTAATTTCGCATGATAACCTAAGCTTATAGACGAAAATCCCGCAGATAATCAAGAGTAAGGCCGGAATAACCAGGGCAAATTCCACCGCCGCCGCCCCACCCTCGGAATCCTGTTGCCAATGCCGCTGGCCGGGTCGAATTCTCCTCATAATGCACCAATTCCGCTCTCTAAGATCGAAGCCAGCAGGCCTGACTCCACGGGCCTGCTCCCTCGCTTGCCGCGGAGGAAATTCCTGAGGGGCCGGCCTCGTGGTCGGACCGCGGTTGCCGCTTCCTGCTTTTGCCTGGATGAAATGAGGCCCTTGATAATCCGCATCTTGATGCTCCCCGCCAGCTATTTCAAAAGGTCTCTGGATATCCTGAGTGCTCCCGGCCCGAGGATGACGATGAACAGGGCCGGCATGATAAAAAGCATCATGGGAAACAGGATCTTTACCGGCATTTTCGCGGCGATCTCCTCAGCCTTCTGGGCTCGCTGCACCCGGATGAAATCGGCATGGGTGCGCAGGGCTTCGGCAATGCTGGTGCCCATCTTCCCCGATTGCAACATCAGGCTCACCAAAGACTTGACGCTCTGCACCCCGGTGCGCTCTGCCAGGTTTTTTAAGGCCATTTCCCGGGAGCTGCCGGTGCGCAGCTCGGCATTGGTAAATTGCAGTTCCTTATAGAGGTCCTTGGATATACCCCTGACCTCGTCGGCCACCCGCACCAGGGTGGCCTGTAAAGCCAACCCCGCTTCCATGGAGACGATCATCAAGTCCAGGACATCCGGTAAGGCCCGGTCTAGGCGATCCTGGCGCCGGCGCAATAAAACCCGGAGAATATAGTTAGGCAGAAAATAGCCGGCCCCGGCCAGGAGGCAGCCAAGCATCAAGCTGACGGCGACGGCCTGCCCGCGCCAAATATTGAGAAACATGAAGGGCAGGGGCAGGAGGAAGGCGCAGAGGGTGCGCAGGCCGAAATAGATGGCCGGGGCATTGGGATAATGGAACCCGGCTTGATAAAGGGTGGTCTTGAGTTCGGTCCCCGGAGTTTTGTCCTTCAAGGTCAACTTCCCGAGATTGGACAGCCAATCCAGGAAGCGCTTTTTAAAGGAAAGAGCGGCGGCGGTTCTCCCCTGGAGGTGCGGGAAGTCCTTCCCGTCGACGCTGCGATATCGCTCCCTCATGGTCCGGCGTTGGTAGTTATAGGCAGCCAGTCCGTAAGTGAGCAGGGCGAAGCTGATGAAGGTGATACCCATCATCAAATATGGATAGATCTGTTGACTCATGGTCTTTCCCGCTATTACACTTTGATTTGAATAATTTTCCTCATCCAGAGGATTCCTATGCCCATGCTCAAGATCCCGCCCAGCAGCAACCGGTGCCCCTGGGGATCGGTCAGCAGCAGACTGATGTAATCCGGGTTGACAAAATAGAGGATCAGGAAGATGCCCACGGGAAGCATCGCCAAAATCAGGGCGGAAAAACGCCCCTCGGCGGTGAGGCCCTGGATCTTCCCCTTTAACTGTAACCGGGCCCGGATAAGTTTGCCGATGTTCTCCATGATCTCCGCCAGGTTGCCCCCGGTCTCGCTTTGGATCGAGACGGCGGTAACAAAAAACCGCAGGTCCTGGCTGGCCACCCGATCAGCCATACGGTGCAAGGCTTTATTCAGACCAAGCCCCAGGCGTTGCTCCTCGAAGGCGATCTTCATTTCCACTCCCAGAGGAGAGCCAATCTCAGCGCTCGCCATTTCCATGGCAGACTGGAGGGTGTGACCGGCCCGCAGAGAGCGGGATAGCAGGTCCATGCCTCCCGGCATCTGCCTCTCCAGGCGGGCGGCCTTACGGTTCCTTTTGATCCGCAGGTAGAGGTAAGGCGCCGTCCCCAGGACCACGGCCAGAACGATCCGCCAATAAAACGTCTCGAAGAGGGACCCGGCCAGGTAACCCGCGCAGGCCAGGATTCCCGCCACACTGAGGAAGGCCTCGGGAGGGTAAAAGATGTCGGCCTGGTATAAGGTGCGCTGCAAGTTTCCCACCTTGGCCCAGCCCAGCACAGCTTTTAACATAAACAAGAGCGGGCTTGCCGGCGACTCGTCCTGGGTCTTGAAGAGGCGGGCGTCAACCAGTTTTTTCCCGCTATTTCCGAACCGTTTGTTAATCTTATAGTGGCCCATGGGCCGCACGAAGGAGAAATAAAACCCGGATAGAAAGAGGGCCAATCCTGCTAAGACGCTGGACATGACGAAGAAATACTGAGTCTTAGGAGAAGCGGTCAAATAATTGATCAGGGCTTCCATGGGGGTAACCTCTCCTCCTTAGCAGTTAATAAGCGGATGTTCCAGGTCCGACAAGGGCTCGAATATATCTGGCAGCGGCGCCCCAAAGAGCCGGCAGCGCTCGGCAAAGTGGGGCATCACCCCGGTGGGCCCAAATCTTCCCAGGATCTTGCCGTCAGGGTCTATACCGTGCCTTTCGAAGACAAAGATATCCTGCATGCTGACCATGCCGCTCTCCATTCCGGTAATCTCAGAGAGGCTCACCAACCGGCGAACCCCGTCGCTGTGGCGCGCCAGTTGGATGACGACGTTCAAGGACGAGGAGATCATCTGCCGCATGGCCTTCTCCTGGATGTTGATGCCGGACAGGGAAATCATGGTTTCCATACGCAGCAGGGCGTCCCGGGCGGTGTTGGCGTGGACGGTGGTCATGGAGCCCTCATGGCCGGTGTTCATGGCCTGAAACATGTCGATCACTTCAGCGCCGCGCACCTCACCTACGATGATCCGGTCCGGCCTCATCCGCAGGGCATTGCGCACCAGGTCTCGCTGGGTTATCTCTCCCTTGCCTTCCACGTTGGGCGGCCGGGTCTCCAGGCGACAGACATGGTCCTGCTGCAGTTGCAGTTCAGCGGAATCCTCGATGGTAAGGATGCGCTCAGAGGACGGGATATAGCCGGAGATGATGTTGAGCAGGGTAGTTTTACCGGCCCCCGTGCCCCCGGAGATGAGGATGTTCAGTTTGGCCACCGCAATGGCTTTGATCACTTCGCCGATTTCCGGGGAGAGGCTGCCTTTTTCCAGCAAATCCTCCAACTTGGGGCGTTGGACCGCAAAGCGCCGAATGGACAGGATGGCGCCGTCCAGGGCCAGGGGGGGGATGATGGCATTGACCCGGGAGCCATCGGGAAGCCTGGCATCCACCATGGGGGTGGACTCATCGATGCGGCGCCCCACGTTTGAGACTATCTTATTGATAATTTTCAGTAAATGCTCATTGTCTTGGAACCGCACCGCGGTGAGCTCCAGCCGCCCGCGCCTTTCGATGTATACCTGATCATACCGGTTGACCAGGATGTCCGAGATGGTGGGATCCTTCAGCAAGGGCTCCAGGGGTCCGAGCCCCAGGATCTCAAATTCCAATTCTTCTACCAGACGGGCCTTTTCACCCAGGTTCAGGGGCTCGGGCTCATCTTCCAAGAGCTGGCTCAATACCTGGCGAATCTCCTGGGCCATCTTGGCCTGTTCCAGGGTCTCCAATTGGGCAAAATCGAGCCTTTCCAGCAGGCGATGGTGTATCCGGCTCTTCACCGCATAGAGGCGGGCTTCCCGCCCTGGCTCCCAGCTGCACACCAAGCCGCTTCTGGGCTTGATTTCCATCAGAGCCGGAGCCGGCGGGGTAATTCTCATCAGTGCCATTCTTCTATCCTCTTATCCAAGTGCCAAATAACTAAAATATCCAGAAACGCCGACGCCTTGCGGCGCCATTGGCGCCTTTCTCTTCGCCTCCGTGGAGGCGGATGATCTTTTGGGCCACGTCCTTTAATCCCAGATAGAGCTTGGAACGGGGTCTTACCTGCGCCAGTGGCAGTCCCTTGTTGATAGCCTCGATCAACGGCTGGTAATCGCTGGGGAGGATGGCCAGGGGCGGTTCATCTATGATCCTTTCCAGTTCCCGCATTCCCAGGTCATTGCCCTTGTCATGACGGTTAACCACCACTTTGAGTTTGTTCCGACCCTGGTCCCAGTCCTTGAGCGTGGGCCAAAGTTTACTCAGGTTGCGGATATTGGGGACATTGAGCTCGGTCAGCATCAGTACCAGGTCGGCCTCCTGAAACACCCCGAAAAACAATTCATCAAATAAATGGCCCAGGTCCACCACGATATGCTGGTAGAGCCCGCGTAGAATGTTGAAGACCTTCCCCACACCTTCCGGGTCCAGGCTATCTAGCGACTTAAAGTCCGAGATGCCATGGAGGATATCCATATTATTCCCGCAAGGTTTCATGATCCTCTGGAAGAATGACTGGTCCAGGGAATCGAGATTGTGAATTACATCGGCCAGATCGTAGGTGCTGTCACAGTCCAGGAAATTGCCGATATCGGGGAAAGGGCGGCCCAGATCCACCAGGCCGCAGCGCTTCGCGCTTAGCTCTTCCAGGGCCACCGCTAAATTGATGGCTATGGTGGTGGTGCCGCAGCCGCCCTTATGTCCGGTAACCGCCACTACGAAGCCCTGGGCGTGACCGGTGGCTTGGCGCTTGGAGAGCTGCACCCGCTGCAGCGCCCCTTCCAGCACCTCCCGGTTCAGGGGCAACGGCAAAAACTCCCGGACTCCCAACTGCATGGCGCGCATCAGAAAGTCCGGTTCCAATCTCTCGGAACAGGCCATTACCGGGACCTGGGGAAACTTGCGGCACAGGGTGTCGATCCACTGGGGCGGAGTGGCAAGGCCATTAAGGTAGACCACCACCGAGTCTGGCGGGGTCTCTGGGCCCTTCCTCAGGAATGCCTCCACATCGTGGAATTGCTCGGTGGCCTCTACCTGAGGAAGGTTATTCAGCAAATCCGCAAGAGGGGCGAAGGGAAGGCCGTCCCCGTAAATAATTGAGATATTAAGTTTATCCGTGTCCATCGTCTCTTTGTGTCTTGGCAAACGCCTCAGCCTAGTGAGGCTGCCGAAAAACTAAAGATTGACTCGGGAACTCACCAGCCCTTTGATTACTTCCACATTCTTCCGGTTGGCAATCGCCCCCTTGGGAGCCTCCTTCTTTTCGCTGTCGGAGCCGAGGAGATTCGAGGTATCCACTCCTCGGGTCGCCAGCTCTGCCACATCATTGCGGTTTCTCAAGGCCAGGCGGATCTTGCCCTGATTGCTGGCCAGGTTCATGATCTCCGCCTGTGCCGTGGTCAAAACCAGGGTTACGGTGTTTACCACCACGGGCTTTTCATCCCGACCCTGTTCCCAGGTCTGGCCGGCGCTCAAAACCACGATATTTTGCAGGATGGTTTTGGAAAAGTGCTCCGCGGACCCGGGTTTGGCCATTTCCATCAGGACATCCACATGATCGCCGGGATGGACGAAACCGGCCACCCCCGAAACATCATCGACCCGCACCGAGAGAGCCCGCTTCCCCTCAGTCAGCAGGCCCGCTAAACCGGCGGCAGTCCCCTCCGGGGCCAGCCTGGTGAGCAAGATGGTCTCTCCGGCGCTCACGGGCGTGTTGATGATGCGGCCCTCCAGTTGTTCCGGGGTGCCGGCGGCCTTGGGAGGAATCAATTCCCGAGGCCAGGTGACGCTCTTCACCATCGCCTTGGTGATGATGGTGCCGGGGGAGATGTCCGCGGCGGCGACCATCACCTGGCCAACCGGTTGGGCGGTCACCTGGGTTTGGCCGGAAATATAGTGATGGACCGCATACATGGCGGCCAGTCCCACCAACCCGGAAATCGCCATAAAGATGGTCCCCTTAGATAAATTCATGACCGGTTCCTTTTACCCGCTTCGCCGCCAGGGTGACTCGGGTGCCAATGATGGTTAAACTCCAAAGGCGGCATTTCAAGTCCAGCGCCCAGTGAATCAGGGCCGCCAGCAGGCCGTACTCCAACGCGCTGGCTCGGACTCGTCACGGAAAACCACTCTATCCTCTCCACTTAGCAGACCCCCTTACAGGGTGTAGTCCTCTGGCGGTCTAGATTAACTGGCGGCGGCAATGTCGGTGGCTACCGTGTTGAACTTGGTTTTCAGGTTGGTGCCCAGGGTAGTGACCGCGGTGATGATCACCACCGCGATCAGGGCCACCAGCAGGCCGTATTCCGTGGCGGTTGCTGCGGACTCATCCGTCATAAACCGCTTGATTGCTGCCATGTGAATACGTCCCTCTCAGGTTATAAGGCGATCGCCGCCTCGGTTTGCTGGGGTTACCCCAGCGGTTGATCGCTGGCCGTTGCCACCTATTCTTCCCAGGCGAGGCGGCGGAGGGAAGGCCGGGTCCGGAGGACTGATCCCCGGGACCCGGGATAGTGGTCTAGATTAACTCGCGGCACCGACGCTAGTGGCGACCGAGTTGAACTTGGCGCTCAGATTGGTGCCCAGGGTGGTGACCGCGGTGATAATCACCACCGCGATCAGGGCAATCAGCAGGCCGTATTCCACCGCTGTGGCTCCGCTCTCATCATTCACAAACCGCTTGATTGTTGCCATTTGAATAATCTCCTCTCAGGCTACAAGGCGATCACCGCCTTGGTTTGGTGGGATACCCCACGCCGTTAACCGCTGGCCACTGCAACTATCAGGAGTCTACGGCTACCGTGTTGAATTAACCGCTCAAGTTGGTCCCAGGGTAGTCAGCGCGGTGATGATCACTACGGCGACCAGGGCTGGCAACAACTCGTTTTCACGCTGCTCGCTCTCTCCTCATTCAGGAAAATTTTTGACAACATCCCTCCTTTCCGTTCTCCCGGGAGAAATACGATTCCTGGGAGCATTACTGGCGAGCTTCGATATAGGTACCATCAATAAATATGCCAAATATCGATTGTTATAAATTAATATAAATATCCAATAGTTATCCACCGGACTCGATAATTCGGGCCAAATCCGGCAACTGAAATAGAAAAAATTTCTTGGGGAATGAGAAATTTCTCAGGTATTGAGAATGCCGGCCCTTGGAGACCCGGCAGCCTTGCGGAGGATTGGGAGGAAGTGAAGAAGAAGATAGCAGGTGGTGGAAAAACTTCCGAAATAGGAATAGTCCAGACCATGGGACAGTTTGCCAACAACCGGCTATGGGAATTTCAGGTTAAATTTCTCAAATATTTGCGAAAGTTATCCTGGCTCATAACCCCGTCTTGATCCAGGCCAGGATCCTTTGCCGTAAAATGGCGCCCCCATCACCGCGGGAGCTCACCTTATGTCGAACCAGGGCCAACCTGTCTTTGACTTTCATCGTCCAATACAAGGGTGAGTCCATCAACGCCCGCAGGTCCGGAAGCGTTGGGATCTTTAGTTTGGGTTCCATAACTAGGTACCATCCTCATTGAATTTTTGTCTCTAACCTTAGTGTTACAAAATACATGCCGAAGATTGGCGCCAGCTGGAAAGAATGCCATTTATTTGGCGGAGGAAGGTTTCTCACCCGCCTTGGCGCCCCCGCGCCGGGTGGGCAAGTGAAGATTATCCAAACCTAATGCGGTTCACTTAAGCTCCAGGAGCTGATGCGAAGTCATTTCTTTTGTCATTCTGAGGAAGCCGGAGGCGACCGGAGAATCTCTAAATACGAGATGCTTAGCTTCGTTCAGCATGACCAGAAGACGAGAAAATGTAGAGTGGGCACTGCCCGCTAATTCCTTGGAAAAAGAACCGCTTAAGTGGACCGTATTGTATCTAAACGAAAACCGGAAACTCCAAAAAAAAGTCCGCCCCGACGGAGCCGGCAGGGCGGGAAGGTCCCTTGGAAGTCCGCTTATGGCCTTCTGGAAATGCCGGTTTTCTTTAAGAGGGCATAAAGGCGGGGCAGAGATAATTCGGAGATGCGGCAGGCCTCCCGGACATTGCCCGCCGTCCGGGCCATCAGATCGAACAGGTAGTATTTTTCCGCTTCCTCGACGGCCGTTTGGCGGAAATCATGCAGCCTGGGCAGGGTCTTGGAAGTGGGGCTTTCTCCAGTGCTGTTCACGCCAGCGGCGTCGGCGGAGGGTTCCTTGGCCACCGCGGCCCGGGCCACCTTGATACGGATTTGGCTGGGTAGATGCTTGGGGAATAAGGTGGGTTCATAACGCGACTCAGCCAAGGCACGGTCCAGGGTATTGAACAGTTCCCGAACATTTCCCGGCCAATCATGGGCCAGGAGGGCCTCCAGAAATTCCGGGGCAAAGCCCTTGGGTGCGATGCCCCATTTTTCGCAAATGCGAGCGGTATGGAACAGGGTCAGATCCTTTAGATCGTCATAGCGGGAGCGCAAAGGCGGCAAATCCAGGGTGATGGCCCGCAAACGGAAAAGCAGGTCACGGCGAAACAGGCCTTTGGCGGCCAGTTCATCGAGGTCGCGATTAGTGGCGGCCACCAGGCGGAAATCGCTCTCGGTCTCAAATCTGCTGCCCACGGGTCGAAAGCGCCGTTCCTGCAGCACCCGCAAAAAGGCCTTTTGTATCTCTATGGGAAGTTCGCCCACCTCATCCAGAAACAGGGTGCCGCCATCCGCTTGCTTAATCAGGCCCACCTGGGAGCGATCGGCGCTGGTAAAAGCCCCCTTTTCATGCCCGAAGAGGGCGCTCTCCACCAGGGAGGACGGGAGGGCGGCGCAATCGACTACCACAAAAGCTTTGCCGGACCTGGGGCTGTTGTGGTGGATCGCCTGGGCGAACAGCTCCTTGCCAGTGCCGGTCTCGCCGTAGATCAGCACATTGGCGTCGCTGTCGGCGGCCTGGGCCACTAAATCATAGCAGGCCCGCATCTGCTGGCTTTGTCCAACAATTGCTTCCAACTTTAAAGCAGCAGGAGGTTTTTTGAGCCGTTTCTCCTGCCGGTATTGCAAGGCTCGGACCAGAGGCAGGGAGATTTGTTTAAGGGAGGACTGCTTTTCGATGTAATCCCAGGCGCCCTTGAGGATGGCCTGTTCGGCCCCATCGGGATCGCCGGCCCCGGTGATCACGATGACCTCGGGAGCGGAGGAAGTTTGCCGCACCTGTGGCAACACCTCCAACCCGCTGCCGTCGGGCATGAGCACATCGAGGAAGACCACGTCAAAGGCCCCGGCGGTGGCCAGCCGCAAACCTTCCGCCAGGGTTGGGGCGCAAAGGCTCTCCTGGCCCAGGGTTTGCACCATTTCGGAGAGCATCTCTCCAAACATCTGGTCGTCGTCGATGATTAAAACTCTTGCCATAGGTGGTCTTTCCACCAGCGAGTCTCGGGACCTGCCGATTTTCTGCCGATCAGCATCCGATGCTACTAAGGATTGGTTGGGGGTCCGGTTGGTTTCTATAACTTGCTAACTCCTTGGGCCATCTATCATCTCCCGGACCTTACACACCAGGTCCATGGGCGGAAATGGTTTCTGGATAAAGGGCAGAGCCGCATTCAGCAAGCCGCGAATCACCATGGAGTCCTCCGTATAACCCGACATAAAGAGGATCTTCATTTCCGGGTGCAGCGGCGATAAGAGTTCGGCCAATTCCCGGCCGTTCTTGTGGGGCATCACCACGTCCGTCAACAACAAGTGGATGGGGGCGGCCTGACCTTTGACCAGTTCCAGAGCCTCCGTGGCGTTGCGGGCCGTCAGCACATGATAGCCTTGCATCTCCAGGGCCTCCTGGATCAATTTCAGGAGAAGCTCCTCATCTTCCACCACCAGAATGGTTTCGCTGCCCTGGGGGGTGACGTCGGAGACGCACTGCTCCGAAGAATCCTCCAGGGAATCTTCAATCTGCGGCAGGTAGATCTCGAAGACCGTGCCACCTTCCGGCTGGCTGGAGACCTCGATGTGGCCGCCGCTTTGCTTGATGATGCCGTAGACGGTGGACAGCCCCAGTCCGGTGCCCTTGCCGGACGCCTTGGTGGTAAAGAAGGGATCGAAGATATGAGCCAAAGTTTCCTGGTCCATGCCCAGGCCGTGGTCGATCACCGAAACCTGGATATAAGGACCTGGCTGGAGCTCGGGATGGCGGCGGGTAAAGGTTTCGTTCAAACAGACGTTGGCCGTTTGCACGATGATTTTGCCTCCCGTGGGCATGGCGTCCCGGGCATTGATCACCAGGTTCATGATGACCTGTTCGAACTGGGCGGGATCGGCCTTCACCGCCTTCAGGGCCTGGTCGAGAAGGATGACCAGGTTGATGTCTTCGCCGATGAGCCGGCGCAGCATCGCCTCCAGGTTGGTGATCACCGTATTGAGGTTGGTCACCCGGGGCTGCAGCAATTGCTTGCGGCTGAAGGCCAGGAGTTGGCGGGTCAGGGCGGCGGCCCGCTCCGCCGATTTCCTGATTCCTTCCAGATGGCAGAAGTTGGGATCTTCCTCCTGGGAAGACATCATGACGATCTCATTGTAGCCCATGATGGCGGTCAACATATTGTTGAAGTCATGGGCTACTCCGCCCGCCAACCTTCCTACGACCTCCATTCTCTGGCATTGCAGCAGTTGCTCTTCCAGCATGACGCGTTCGTGGACGTCTATAAGGAAACCCAGAATCGCCTTCCGCCCCTGGTATTGGATGGGAGTAACGGTTTCCAGCACCCAGCGTCTCTCCCCGCCTTTGGTGACGATCTGGAATTCGCAGGGGACCGTTCTCTCCCCTTTAAGCATCTGGATGACCTGAGATCGCAGCGTCTCTTTATATTCCTCGGGCACATAAGTTAAGGAGTCGCGGTCCAGCAGGTCATCTTCATCATGACCGGTGACTTTCCTGACTGCCGGATTGACCAGCTTGAACTCCCCATCCTGGATAATGAAAATACCGATGGGGGCCGTGTAAATCATTGATTTGAAGGCCTCGCTCTTTTCCAGCTTCTTTTCGACCTGCCGCTGTTCAGCAACTGCACGCGCCAGTCGCTTATCGATTTCGACAACGCTTTCCTGGCGTCGAAGGGCGGCGCGCAGGGATTCGTTTTCCAAGGCCGTCTGGGCGGCCGGGGAGAGATCGCGACCCAGGGCCAGTATGGTGATCACCTCATTATGGTGGTGGTTGACCCCGTCGTCGGCCAATCCCTGTGCGGCGCCACTGCAAAATCCCACCATCGGGACCTGGGGGGCCAGATCCATCATGCCGGAGATCTCCTCGCCGAGGCGGGACCCCAAACTGCGGCTCCTGAGGGCACAGGAAAAGAGCAGGGCCAGCGCCGGGTCCGTGATGGAGCCGCGCAGCAGGGCCTGGCGCAGGGCTTCGCCGCCGGCCGCCACCGGGTGGTTGTGAGCGGCTGGCATCAAGGTCAGGCAGGCGCCCTCGGGGGCCGGCCGAGTGAGGCGCACCCCGCTGGAATCGGTAAAGCATGTGGCCATGTTGATGCTATCCTGGCCGTAATGCTCAGGGATCCCCAGGGGCCGCCCGGTGGTCAGGGCCAGGTGCTTCCCGGCCAGCGCCTCCCGGGGGAGCTGCAGCATGCGGCAATAGACGTCGGCGGCTGGCTGGCCGTCCAATTCCAAGACCTCCAGGCCCCGGGCCAGGGTGACCGTGGCCCGGGGGGAGGTGGGCCGGAAGCCGCAGGCCTGGGAGATGCCGAAGGTCAGGCTGGTCTCGACGACCGCCACCAGAATGCTGTCGTGGTAAACCCCGGCGCCCGAAAAGACGTAATTGCCTTCGGGGCGGCAACCATCCGCAACGTTGCCGGCCAAGATGGGGAGCCGTCCCTGGAAGAGGCGCTTGAGGGTTTCCATGATCTGGAAGCTGTGGGAATCGGCTGTGGGGGTGGCGCCCTGGGAAAACAGCAGGGCGAAGGCCGACTCGCCCTGGCGGCCCAGCAGCGATCCTATGACGTTCTCCGGGCCGGAGAAATAGGTGGCTATTTCCGGGGCGGTGATCGCCTCGATCACCGCCCGCTGCCAGTCCTGGGAGACCCCGCGGCCCACTGCCACCTTCACTTGAAGATACGGGGAGGCCAGCGCCAACACCACCACCGCCCGGCGGTGGACGCCGTTGCAGATCTCTCCGGCGGCGCTGGCGCCAATCAGCGGCGCCGGGCCTACCACCTCGCGGATCCCCCGGAGTAAGGCCTCCGGGTCATAGTGGGGCGAAGCGAACACCTGGACCAGGGAAAGGGGATATTCTTTGATGGCCTCCAGGGCCTGGCGGGCGGCTTTCTTGCCAACCGCGAAGGCATCCTTTCCCTTGGCCACTCCATAGCCGACTTCCAGATTAGTTGGTGCCATTGAAAATCCTTAACCCCCCACCTGGGAATGGATCAGCCTGATTCACTGACCGCCTCAAGACCAGACCGCTGCTCGTCAATCATCTGGTATTGATGATCTGAGGCGCTAACCATACGATCGGAAAAAATTTCTTGCCGGATAAGAAAATTATTGTCAAACGTCTCATGCAAAAGGGATACCAGAATTGTCTTGAGCGCCAGGGTAATTTAGAGAAAATCGGCGGGGGCTGGAGGAAGTCTTCAGGGGAGAAAGACGCCAGATATGGACCCGGCGCCCAAGTACTACTGGTTAAGGGGGCGGGCACAGCCCGCCCTAGAAGCTGTTAGCTGTTATCGGTTTTCTGCGAAGTCAAAGGCACAACCAAAGCCCCCCTGGCAGAGACAGAAAACGGAAAACGGAAAACGGAAAACAGTCTTATAAAATCCTCTGCCACTAAAGGCCCTCTTACCCAAAGCTTTAGACAGCGCCGCACAGGCGAGACGCCTGTGCCACCGGAAAAATGTTCATCTGCCCGCAAACCGGACCAGACTCCCCCTGCCGAAAACCGAAAAATGGGAAATAGGGCGGCCTGTGACCGCGGATTATCGGGGCTAGGCTAAAAAATATTCGATTCTATTCAGGAAACCCTTGGTTCTTCACGGTGGTTAGCTGGGGTTGGCGCGGGCCGGAGAGGATACCCGGCCAGCCCTGGAAAATAAAAGGGGCTCGGCCAGGGGACCCAAGCCCGCAAATTTTTGGGCGGGCCGGCGCAAACGAGAAGTTTGCCGGCTTTCCCGCACATCCGGTGTCGGGGGCAGGCTTATTTCCCCGGCAGTTTGGGCAGCTCCATCAGGGCCTTTTTGATCATGGCATCGGGGTCCAGTTCGATATCTTGCAGTTCCCCTTCCAGGTAAGCGTCGTAGGCCGCCAGGTCGAAGTGGCCGTGGCCCGAGAAATTGAAGACTATACATTTAGGACGGTTAGTCTCCTTGCACACCCAGGCTTCGTCCACCGCCGCCTTGACGGCGTGGGCCGTCTCCGGCGCCGGGATAATACCCTCGGTTTCGGCAAAGAGGCGTGCCGCCTCAAACACGGGGTTCTGGGGATAGGCCCGGGCTTCGACGACCTTTTCGTGCACCAGCAGGCAGAGCAAAGGCGCGTCGCCGTGATACCGCAAGCCGCCGGCATGGATGCCCGAAGGCACAAAGGAGTGCCCCAGGGTGTACATCATGATCAGGGGGGTGAGCCCGGCCGTGTCTCCGAAGTCGTAGGTGTAAGTTCCCTTGGTGAGGGTGGGGCAGGCGGTGGGCTCCACCGCGATGAAACGCCGCTCCTTGCCCTGCAGTTTATCCCGGACAAAGGGAAAGCAGAAGCCCGCGAAGTTGCTGCCCCCACCCACGCAGCCGATGAGGATATCCGGCTCTTCTCCGGCCATGGCCAGTTGCTTTTTGGTCTCCAGGCCGACGATGGTCTGGTGCAGCATGACGTGATTGAGGACGCTGCCCAGGGAGTAGTTGGTATCGGCGTGGCTGGCGGCGTCTTCCACCGCTTCGGAGATCGCCATCCCCAGGCTCCCCGAGGTTTCCGGATCATGGGCCAGGATCTGGCGGCCCGCCTGGGTGCGGTCCGTGGGGGACGGATAGACGCTGGCCCCCCAGATATGCATCAGGGAGCGGCGGTAAGGCTTCTGCTGATAGCTCACCTTGACCATGTACACCGTGCATTCCAGTCCGAAAAAGTTGCAAGCCAGGGCCAGGGCGCTGCCCCATTGCCCGGCGCCGGTTTCGGTGGCCAGCCGTTTGATGCCCGCGGCCTTGTTGTAATAAGCCTGGGGCACGGCGGTATTGGGTTTATGGCTGCCGGCGGGGCTCACGGACTCGTTCTTATAATAGATGCGGGCCGGGGTGCCCAGGGCGGCTTCCAGATTGCGGGCCCGGTGCAGCGGGCTGGGCCGCCATAATTGATAGATGCGCCGCACTTCGTCGGGAATGGGGATCCAACGCTCGGGGCTAACTTCCTGTTGAATGAGTTCCATGGGAAAGATGGCGGCCAGGTCCTGGGGCCCGATGGGCTCGCCAGTGCCCGGATGGAGATAGGGCGGCAGGGGCGCGGGCAGATCCGGCAGGATATTATACCACTCCTGGGGCATCTCCTGCTCGCTCAAGTCGATTCTATAGGACTCCATATCATCTCCCCCTAACGCCCTCCCCGTGGGGAGCAGGGATGGCAGAATATCTCGTACCCCCCATCTTAACTAAAGCGGGGGTAGATGGATCATCGGCGCGGCCGAGAGGATTCGAACCTGCGCCACCCGGATTCGCAGTACGAAAAATGTGGGTAAGCCGGGGTGAGCAGAAGAAAGCATCCGTTAGTACATCCAATTATTTAAGCCTTATGCCATTGTCTAGGAGAGAGCAGGAAATCGCAGCAAAAATCGGCTGCATATTCACCTGGATATTCACCTAAACATGGCCCCAAAAGGCTGGATTCATGGGGCACTGGGCCCGGAGTAAAACCTGTAAGGCGGTTCTCTGATGCCCCCTTTGAACTCCCCACCTATAGTCTATATTAACTTTCTCCTCCCGGAGGAGCAATACCGGATATTAGAAAAAGTTTACCTTGCCGGGAAAGAATTGCCCCATTTCCAACCCAACCCAGCCGCGCGGCTCGCTCCCCCGCGTTGCCCTATCCTCCGGCGAGACTTACCCAAAATAAGGGAAACCATCAAAAAACTCAAGCGGACATCGCAGGTGTTATGAAAACCGGACCTGTCCAGGTGCTATGGACATATTTTCATAATTTCCTTGACAGCCTAGCAAGTGTGTCTTAAATTACAGTCCAAGTGGAAGGGGACAAACGGGCCGCATGGATAGGCTGCGGGGTAAAGGCGAGGCAGGGCGTCAGGATAAAGCAGGGCCACTGCCACGGTCAACCGTTCAAGCACGCTAAGTGCAACAGCTACATGCCCAGCATCTTTTCAAAAGGAGAATAAAATGAAAGGTAATCGCATTTTCAAGCTGGGGGCACTCTCCACCATCTTGAGCTTTCTGTTGGTGGCCCCCGTCCTGGGTCAGGCGAATACGGATGAGGAACTGGGGAAACAGCTTAAGGATTATAAAGCGCAGACTTTCGCGCAAATGAAATTTACCCCGGATCAACAAAAGTCACTTTTAGCGGTGGAAGACAAGTATTCGACCCAGCGCGGAGAAATCGTCGACAGCTCGAAGAAAGCTTGGGATGAGTTGGTGGCCGCGCTAGCCGCGCCCAAGCCTGACGAGGGGAAGGTCAAGGGGCTGGTAAGCGGCTACCTGGCCGTTCAGGCTAAGTTGTATACTTCTTTTAGGTCTGAGATGGACGAGGAACTGGCCCAAATGGGTCCGGTTCAGCAAGGCAACTATCTGGTTGCCATGGAGCGCTGGCGCGAGAAATGTATGCCAAAAGTATGCATACCAACTAGTAGATAGAAGCGTAGGAACTCTCTAACAAAGGGCCAGATGGAAGCAATTATTTAACCTTCGGAAACGCCTGTCTGCCGAGGTCGGGGCAGTGAGAGGAAACCATGGCTCGGAATCTCAAAGGTACTGAAGTTAAGAGTGAGGTCCTCCGTGAACTCCTGGAGGAGATCCGCCAGGAAAAGAAGACGCGGGTTGCATTCCCGTTCTGGGGCAACTGGCACAACTGGCGCAACTGGGGCAACTGGCACAACTGGTTCAACTGGTGGACTTGAGATTAGGACCTATTGCAAAACTTGTGTTGGGCGGTAAATGCGTTCTTAGCCAATAGAAGGTTAGGATGCGGATATTGGAAGTGCCCCTTTCCTAAAGGGGGATTTAAGGGGATTGTCAAGCGATTATCTAATCCCCTCATACCTCCCTTTAGGAAAGGGGATAATTATTTGTATGATTACCCCCCTTGGATGATTTAGGTTTACGTCGAAATTCGGTTTTGAAATAACTTCTAGTCGTTCAGTATTTTGATCGCGCAAATTACCTGGCATCAAACTTTCCAAAACTGTAGAATACTTCCAGTGCCTCACATTCCTTTGCATTCCCATGGCGGAAAATCTCTCTCTCATACAGCCATACGGTCCCGATTGTGAAAAACCTCTACCGGTGGTGCCCCAAATCCAGGTAACCCGGAACTGCAACCTGGCGTGTGAGTATTGCTTCCAGGAGCATTCCGGGGGTATCATCGGCCTCTCCACTGTTGAGACGATTCTACGCCGCGTCATCGCCCATAATCTAACCGTTGATCCTCTCAGCAAGGAAATGCAGATCTACTGGCACGGCGGCGAGCCCCTGCTGGCGGGCCTCGATTTTTTTCGCGCCATCATCCGCCTCGAGGCTCAGTATCCCAAGCTTTCTTTTGAAAACCGGATTCAGACCAACGGGACCCTCATGAGCGAGGATATGGCTCGATTGCTCGCCGAATATCAATTTCAGGTGGGCTTCAGCCTCGATGGGCCCCAGGATATTCACGATCGTTACCGGTGTTTTCGCGGCTCGCGGTCCGGATCTTTTGATGCTGCCATGCGCGGCATTGAATGTTACCGTAATTGCACCGAGGCAGACCGCGTGGCAGTGATTGCCGTGGTTACCCGGGCGGGCATCGACCGCGCCTTCGACTTGTTTGAATTCTTCAAGGAATTGAGAGGAGAGGTCCAGCTGGATATTTATGATGTGCGCTGGCTGGACCTGATCCCGGGGGCCCGCGAGGTTTCAGGGTTGTCAGAGCTGGCCCCGCGGCCGGAAGAAGTGGGGCGCTTTCTAATAGAATTGTTTGATCTCTGGTTCTGGGATCAGGAGAGGCAGGTGGATTTCAAAGAGTTGCGGCAAGAACTCAAGATGGTCCTGCAGCCGGAAATCAATCTGGGCGACCCTTTCCACAAGAAACGGTGTGATTTCCGGCGCCTTATTTTCGCCCCCAATGGCAGGGTGTTCAGCTGTGACCAGTGGGTGAATGATGAGCAGACGGCCCTGGGAGATATTCACCAGGATTCCCTGGAGACCATTTTGGCGAACAAGGACCTCCTGTGGGAAAAGATCAAGCAGAGGATCCGGCGGTCCGGGAAACAAATGGCCTGTGGCGGCTGTGAATGGGGCCGGCAGTGTGGCGGCGGGTGTTTAACCTGCATGAAATACAACGCCATGCTGCTGGGCGCCCGGTCAGAGGGATTGCCGGACGACCGCTGGGCCGACGCCGTCCTCCCCCCTGTCTGGGATGAAGTCTGCGGGGAGACTTACTTCTGTGAGGGGCTGAGAGCTTTCCGGAACCATCTGCGGGAAGCCGTCCGGCGGGAGCTCGCCGATGCCGGTTGATGCCCGCGACGCCTTTACCCTGATCCTGGAGCCGGTGAAACGCTGCAATCTAAGATGCCTATATTGCTATTCGGACGATTCCGGGGCCGCGGTCATGAGCCGGCAGACGCTGCGGACGACCTTGGAAAAAACGGCCCGCTATGCCGAACGGCATGGTTTCAGGGAAATCCATATCCTCTGGCACGGGGGAGAACCCCTCCTGGCGGGCCTCGAGTTCTTCAGGGCAGCGGTGAAAATGCTTGCCGGGCTTTCCTCGGACCTGGGATTCCATCATTATCTCCAGACCAACAGCCTGCTCCTCGATCATGACTTTGGCGCCTTTTTCCGTGACCACGAGTTCCAGATTGGTATTAGCCTGGACGGCCCCCAAGTCTTGCACGACTCGATGCGCCTCGATGCAGATGGTCAGGGAAGCCACACGGCGGTTTTGGAGAAAGTTCGCCTGCTAAAAGAGCAGGGCGTTTCCGCGGGGTTCAACGCGGTCGTTACCCAGCGGAGCCTGGGCCAGGAGAAGGCAATTTACCAGTACTTTCAGGGCCTGGGGAGCGGTTTCCGCGTTAACCCGATGATTCCGGGGCTCAACCCGGAGGCCTCTGCGCCATATTTGCTGCAGCCAGGGGAATATGGCTCGTTTCTTTGCCGCTTATTCGAGGAATGGGCCGGTACGGAGCGCCCGCGGGTCATGGTTTCGCCGCTGGACCTGTACCTGGAGGCAATTCTTGGCGGCGTGCCTTACGAATGCCAGCAGCAAGGAACCTGTGCCGGATCGCACCTCGGAGTGAAACCCTCTGGGGATGCTGTGCTGTGCAGCCGGTTTGATTCCCACCTCTTAGGTAATATCCACGACAGTGAAATCCAGGAATTGCTGGCTTCACCTTTTTGTGAAGATCTGCGGCGGCGAGCCGAGACGCTTTCAGGATGCCACCCCTGCAGGCACTGGTCAATCTGCCACGGCGGCTGCCCCCTTAACGCCCTGGTGTTTGGTCACGACCATATGGCCAAGGACCCTTTCTGCAAAGATTATCAGCTGATATTTGCAAGAATCCATCGAGCCCTGGCAGACCTGCAAAGAAAATCCCACTCCTCCCCAGAGCCATGAGATCCTGGATTACTGGCATCATCTCACGCTATCGCCGGTCTTTGACGTTGCTAATTATCCTGCAGCTCGGCTGCGGGGTGCTCATCGCGTTGCAGCCGCGCTACTATCAACAGCTGGTAAGCCTTGCCATAGATGGCCAATACGCTAATCTTTGGACCTCGGGGCTGCCCTTGCTCGAGCAACTGGCCCTTATCTTTCTGGCCATCGCATTGCTGCAAGGGATTAGCGGGTATACTGCCACCGTCTTTTCTTTCAACCTGCTAAAGCAGCTGCAAACGGATTTTTTCGATAAGGCCAGCCATCTGCCCTTGCCCTATTTCCAGACGCAATCTGCCGGCGAATTTTTCACCAAGTTCACCAACGATATCGGGCAAGCCCAGCGGTTTTTCGCGGATATTATTCCAGGTGTCGGGCGAGAACTCATCACCGCGCTGGCGGTGACCGTCGTCCTCTTCTATTTCTGCCCAGCCTCGCTTACCATTGCGGCCCTGGGCATCGTGGTCATCACCGCGCTGATAGTGACCGTCCTCAACCGCATTATGGGTGTTTATGCAAGGGCGCAGCGGGCCACCTGGAGTGATATACAGCGGGTCTTCGACGAAACCATTCAAGGGATCGACACAGTCAAGGTATTGGCCGCCGAGGGGCAGCAAGCAGCACAATTCCAGAAGTACACCGCCGGACTAAAGAAACTTTCTATACGAGCCGGGGCGGTGCTCTCGGTGTTTTCCCCCGGGATTGAGCTGCTTACCCAACTGGGCGGCTTAGGGCTGGTGGCCATGGCCTATTACCTGATTGCCCGCGGAAAGATGCGTCTCGAGCCTTTTTTGCTTTTTTTCTTTTATGCCACCCTATTGCAGATGTCGGTTACCCAACTCACCCGGTTGCTGGCCACCGTGCAGACCGAATTCACCGGGATTCGACATCTGGCCGGATTTCTAGCTGAAGCCCCTGAGGCGGAAGATAGCCAGCCCACGGTAACTCTGCCGAGCCAATCAGTGGCCATCGAGTTATCCGCTCTGACCTTCGGTTACCCGGGAGGGCGGCGGCTATACAACCGGGCGCACCTGCTTATTCCCGGCAATTCCGTAACCGTCATTGGAGGCGAAAGTGGCAGCGGTAAATCCACTCTCATCAATCTGCTCCTCCGCCTTTATGCGCCCCAGGAAGGAGTCATCTCCATCGGCGAGATCGACATCCGGCGAATTTCCCGCACCGAGCTGCGGAGGAAAATTGGGGTTGTCACCCAAAATCACTTTATTTTCCAGGAGACGCTGAGAGGCAACCTCCTCATCGCGCAGCCGGACGCGAGTGACCGACAGATTTTGCAGGCCCTGGAAGGCGCCCAGTTAAAGGACTTTGTGGCGCGTTTGCCTCAGGGCATTGAAACAGTGATGGACCCGCGCGGCCAAGGGGCCAGCACCGGGGAGCGGCAGCGGATCTGCATTGCCAGGCTGCTATTGAGAGAGTCGCCGATCATGATTCTGGATGAACCATGGTCCAACCTCGACGACAGGGCACGCAAACTCCTTGCCGAGGTCATCAACGCTTGCAAAAGTGCCGCAACCATTTTAATTCTAACCCATGAGCGCCACCCGGCACTCGCCGTTGACCGACTGTACCGTTTAGATGGGGCCCAGGGGATCTTAATCCAAGAGGACCCTGCTGCCGCCTGACGAAAATGGTATTGAGGGGTTATTTGTTGCGTTGCGGGATTAACGGCCCCCAGGGCGCTTTGCGGGCCGCCCTGATGGGCTAACTACCGAGCCTGGGAGGGCCTTGATGCAAGCTACTAAAAAGTTTCGAATCGGCAAATTTGTTCCCCTGCTCCTGGCGGTAATGTGCATCGCCATGTGCAGTTCCGAAAAGCCCCCCCCGCCGGTGACGGGGCCGACCGTGTCCTTGCCGGCCTTGGAACTGGGGGCCTTTGGCGCATTGCCGCCCTCGCCGCCCGCCGCCGTCACCCCTGCTTTACAGGAGCCGGCCGTGGCTGTGGACCGGGCGCTGAACTATAAGCAGGTCCTGGCCTTTGTGGGGGTCAGGCTCACCCCGGGGCAGAAAAAATATTTGAACGAACATCGGTTCCTGCTCATTCCCAAAGGCGATACCCGTTTCAAAGGGCAGGCGAACCTTGGGCACGAGGGGTTTCATTATGATGAGATGCTCGGCCTTTTTGACTATCTGGCCGGAAATGACGACCCTATGCTGCGCAAGCCCGAGAACTGCCGTTTCGTTAATCCGGATGTGGTGTTGCACGCCTTCCACAAGTATCTGGAAAATTCCCTGGAGTATCTGGAAAAGACGGAGCTGGCCGAGACCCTGCGCCGCTTTTTGACCAATCTCCAGGCCAGGGCCTTGGAGGACAAGGCCGCGGCCTCCGGCCCCCTGGCGGAGCATTATGAGATCATCGCCGCGCAGCTCACCGTTCCTCTGGTCATCCTGGAGAACGCCCGCTGGCCCAGTCCCAAGGAACTGGAAGAAATCGCCTCGTGGCCGCCCAAAGCGCCCCTGGCGGATGACGGCGACACCCTGGAAAACGCTTTCAAGATTCTGGACCGGTTCAAGGGCAAGTTCTCCGAGCCGATGTTCAATCGCCTGGCCGCCGAATTGCGCTTGATCTACGCCGCCCGGGGCCTGGCGCCCTCTCCCCTTTATGGCCAGTATGCCCCAGACAGGCCCGCGGATTACACCCAATTCACCCCCCGCAGCCATTATGTTAAGACATCCGTGCTGCGGAGTTATTTCCGGGCCCTGATCTACCTGGGGAGAAACGGCTATCCCTTGAAGGGTAACGGCGTCAGCGACGCCCTTTTGGCGACCCTCCTCCTGGCCAGCCCTGGCCCCGATGGCCAGCCGCTCCTGAAAGACTGGCAACGGATCATGGAGATCACCGGCTTTTTCGCCGGGAAGCCGGATGACATCAGTTACCCGGAGTGGCGTAATTTCCTGGTCAAGGTCCTGGGCACGGAGAAGCTCGCCGCCGGAGAGGCCCTGAACCCAGCCACGCTGGCAAAAATTTCCCAGCGGTTGGGGGAACTTCAGGGCCCCCGGATTCTCTCCGAGGTGATCATTGACCCGAGCGTCTTTACCACGACCAAGGAGCAGTTGTTGGAGGCGACCAAGTCCATGCGCCTCTTCGGGCAACGCTTCACCTTGGACGCTTGGATCTTTAGCCGCCTGAGCGCCGGCCAGGAGAAGACGCCGGTGCGCCTGCCCTCCATGCCCTCGGCCCTCTTTATCTCGGCAGCCCTGGGGGATAAGGCCGCCCTGGGCTTTGCGGACCAGTACCTGCAGAACCTCTCTCCCCCCTTCTCTCCGGAGGAGACGGCCGGGTTCAACGGCCGGCTCCAGGAGGTGAGTGCGGACCTGGGAAAGATTAAGGACCCGGAATGGTTCAATTCCTTGGGGGGAGCCTGGTTGAAGCTGCTCGGCACCCTTACGTCCTCCTTCGACCGCGGCTACCCGCTCTACATGCAGGACCGGGGCTTTCCGGTCAAGCAGGTGGAGAGTTTCCTGGGTTCGTACACCGAACTCAAGCATGACACCCTGCTGTACGCCAAACAAAATTACGCCGAAATGGGCGACGGCGGGGAAGAAGGCACCCCGCCCCCGGTGCCCAAAGGATTTGTGGAACCCAACCTGCCTTTCTGGGAAACCCTGGGGCGGCTGGTGGCCTATGTCGAAGCCGGCTATAGAAATTACGGGGTTTTTAAAAAGGAACTGGAGGAGTACGGCCGCCTTAGCCGCTTTAAAGAGGATGTAGCCTTCTACGCCTCTCTGGCCGCCAAGGAGCTCCGGGGCGACCTCCTCACCGAGAAAGAATATGAAAAACTGCGGCTCTCTCAGCTCTCCTACATGGCCGAGCCTCAGGACATCAACGTAATCTTGGAGGAAAAGGATATGCGCGCCGGCCTGATCGCCGACGTGCACACTGACGCAGTGCAGGGGCAGATCCAATATGAAGCCACCGGCGAGCCTTACGTCATGCTGGTCCTGGTGGGCAATGAGGGCGTGGCGCGCCTGGCCGTGGGCGTGGCCTATAACCATTACGAGTTCACCGGGCCTCTGGCCACCCGTTACACCGACGCCGACTGGCAGAGCCGGGTTTACGAACATAGCGCCCCTCTGCCGCCGAAGAACTTTTGGTATCAGAGTCTGGCGACCAAATAAATGCGCCGGCTGGCTTTTCTAGCGCTCATCCTGCTGCTGGTCGCCCCTTGTTCCAGCACGGATCAGCCCCCGGGGAAAGAGGCCTTTCCGCCTCTTTTTCCCGACCGGGGGCTGTTTCTGGCCGCCATCGGCCAATGCCGGGTTAAACCATTACCCCAGAAAATCAGCGGCCTCACCGTTCCCCATCATCTCCTGGCCGCGGACCTGATGGCCGGGGCCTTCGCCCGGGTTCAGGGGCAGCATTACCGTCGGATTATCATCCTCAGTCCGGACCATTTCTCCCGCAGTCGGAGCCCCTTCGCCGTTACCCGGCGAGACTTTGAAACCGCCTTGGGACGCCTTGCCACCGACCTCCCCGCGGTGAACCGCCTGCTGGCCAACCCGCTGGTGACCGAGTCCTCGCTCTTTTCCCATGAGCACGGGGTCCAGGCGCTCCTGCCCTTTATCGCCCATTATTGCCCCGGGGCCCTGATTGTCCCCATAGCCATCCGCCACTCCAGCCAACCGGCGGATTGGGAGGCCCTGGCCCAGAGCCTGGCGCCCCTTCTCGGCCCGGACACCCTCTTGGCGCAGAGTACGGATTTCTCCCATTACCTCTCCCCCCAGGAGGCCAGGCGCCGGGACCAGGAAACCCTGCGGGTCCTGAGCGGCGGCGACCCCCGGGAGGTCCTGAGTCTCAGGGAACCGGACCACCTGGACTCCCGGGGTTGCCAGTATCTGCAACTCCTGCTGCAGCGGCAGGTCTTTGGGGCCGGGCCCACGGTCATCGCCAACCGCAATTCCCAGGAGTACACGACTGAGCCGGTAGCAAAAACCACCAGCTATATCATCCAGCTATACAGCGCTGAGCCATTGTTTGTAGAGGGGGGCCAATCCTACTTTTTCGGGGGAGACACCTTTTGCGGGCGTCAGGTGGCGGTGAGATTGGCGACCCCGGAAAGCCGGGAAGCCCTGCAGCGGCAAGTTCTGCGGATTACTCAGGGGCAACCCTTGATCCTCAACCTGGAAGGGGTGCTTCAGGAGAAATGTCCGGAGGCGCCCGGTCCTTATACCCTGTGCATGGAAAGCTCCCTGGCTCTGCCCCTGTTAGCGGGGCTCCAGGTCCGGGCCGTGAGCCTGGCCAACAACCACAGCCTTGATCTGGGAGAGGACGCCTACCGGGCCATGCGCGGGCATCTGGCCGAGCAGCGCCTGGCCTGCCTGGAAAACCGCGGGGTCCTGGACCTGGGCGCCTTTTACCTGGCCGCCTTTACCGATGTGGATAATCAGAGCGCCGAGAAGATCGCCCGGCTCACCCGGCAAGACCTGGAAGGCCTGGACGGCATGAAGAGAGACAAACCCCTGTTCGCCTTGATCCATTGGGGCCAAGAATTTGCCGACGCCGCCGGCCCCCGGGAGCAGGCCCTGGCCGCTCTCCTGGAAGAAAAGGGCGTGGAAGTCGTGATCGGCTGCCATTCCCACCGCGCCGGCCACCTGGAAGCAACCCTGAAGTCATGCCGGATCTTTTCCCTGGGAAATTTTCTGTTCGACCAGGACAGCCCGCGGGTCTCCGGGGTGCTTCTAGAGGCCGTTTTTTTTCCTCAAGGCACCTATTTCCTCAAGGTGCACCCTCTTAACAACCTGTTCGCGTCCCTTCCGTTGCCCAAGAGCTAAAAAGGGGTTAGCCACAATTGGCTAACCCTTTGATATTACTGGCGCGCCCGAGAGGATTCGAACCTCCGACACACGGATTCGTAGTCCGTTGCTCTATCCGGGCTGAGCTACGAGCGCACTGATTACTCTGGTTGCTTTAGGAAACCGTTCCCGGCCCCTAACAGAATTTTTATAACCTCTACAGTGGCAAAGGTCAAGGGTGAGGGGCACGCGGGTCAAGAGGCAACTCCCGCCCGCAGGCAAAGGCCGCGGTTGATAGGCGGGGCCAGATAAGCGGCGGCCACAGGCCGCCCTATAAAATCCCCTTTCGCTACCCGCTTATAGGGCGGGCTGTGCCCGCCGTTTTAACCAATCATCCCCAATCTCCTGAGGAGAAATTATAGGGTAGCCGCAGGCTTTAGCCTGCGCAAGCTAAAGCTTGCGGCTACATTTTAAAATCCGATATAGTTAATGCTCTGATTTATGGCATTATGCGCAGCCTGCGGGCTAGCCCTTAATAGAGATTATTGGAGTCGGTGTCCGGTCTGCCAACTGGCTACTGGCTACTGGCTACTGACTACTATTGCGCAAGCCAAAGCTTGCGGCTACCTTATCCGTCGCGCCTAATAGAGATTATTGGGGTCGATGTCCAGGGTAAGGTTCAGGCGGGCTCGGGGAAGAGGGCGAAAGAGGCGGCGCAGGTGGCCTAAGGCCGTGGCCAGCCGGATAAGCGGCGGCCATAGGCCGCCCTATAAAACCCTCTTGCGCTACCCGCTTATAGGGCGGGCTGTGCCCGCCTTTTTAACCAGGGCTCCCCAATCTCCTGAGGGGGAATTTAACCGTAGCCGCAGGCTTTAGCCTGCGCAAGCTAAAGCTTGCGGCTACATTTTAAAATCCGATCTAGTTAATGGTTTGGGCATTAGGGGCGACCCAGCGGGTCGCCCCTACAAAAGCGCAAGAAAAGGCGCGGGTTATAGAAGTGAGGGCCAGTGGGGGGGCGCCCTTTATAGAGATTAATGAGATGGGTGTCCGGTCTGGCAACCGGCAACTGGCTACTGGGAACTGACTACTATTGCGCAAGCCAAAGCTTGCGGCTACCTTATCCGTCGCGCCTAATAGAGATTATTGGGGTCGATGTCCAGGGTAAGGTTCAGGCGGGCTCGGGGATGAGGGCGAAAGAGGCGGCGCAGATGGCCCAAGGCCGTGGTCAAGGCCGGCCGGCCGTAGCTTTTCAGGAGCAACTGCCAGCGGTAGCGGCCCTGAAGACGGCTCAATCCCGCCGGGGCCGGCCCCAGCACCTGCACCCGGGACCGCAGCTGGCCGTCCCGCTCCACTTCCCTTTTCAAGGCCGCCGTCAGCCGCTGGGCTTCCCGGGCCACGGCCGCCTCGAAGGGGCCATCGATCCGAGCCAGGGCCAGACGGGTGAAGGGCGGATAGCCCAGCCGGCGTCGAATCTCGATTTCCCGTTCATAGAAACCGACCCAATCCTGGCTCTGCACCAGTTGGAAGAGATAATGCTCCGGATGGAAGGTTTGCACCAGGACCTTCCCGGGGGCCTCACCCCGGCCGGCCCGGCCGGCCACCTGGGAGAGGAGCTGGAAGGTGCGCTCTCCGGAGTGATACTCGGGGAAAAAGAGGCTCAAGTCCGCGGCCACCACCCCCACCAGGCTGACCCCGGGGAAATGGTGGCCCTTGGCGATCATTTGGGTGCCCACCAGGAGGTCCAGGTCTCCGGCGGCAAAGCTCTCCAACACTTCTAGGGCGCGGCCGCTATGGGGAGCGGTGTCCCGGTCCAGACGGGCCACCCTGGCCCCGGGCAGCAGGCGCCGCAGTTCGCTCTCCACCTTCTCGGTGCCCACCCCGTATTGCTTGATGGCGGTGGCCTGGCATTGGGGGCAGCTCTGCGGCACCTCCTGGCTGAAGCCGCAGTAGTGGCAGATGAGGCGGTCCTCTCCCGCTTGATGGCGGGTCATGGCCACGCTGCACTGGCGGCACTGGAAGACGTGGCCGCAAAACAGGCAGAAAAGGGCCCGGGCATAGCCCCGGCGGTTTAAGAAGAGCAGGGCCTGCTCCCCCCGGGATAACACCTCTTCCAGCGCAGTCAGCAATGGCCGGGAGATGATCTTCTGGGCGCGCCCCCCGCCGCGCTGGGCCCGCAAATCGACTAAGTGAATCTCCGGCAAGGCCTGGGGGGTGACCCGGCGGGACAGGTTGAGATAGCGATATTTGCCGGTGCGGGCCAGGTGATAGGTGGTTATCTGGGGGGTGGCGGAGACCAGCACCGCGGCCGCGGCCGCCAGCTTGGCTCTATATAGGGCCACGTCCCGGGCCTGGTAGAGCAGGCCGCCTTCCTGCTTGTAGGCGGAGTCGTGCTCCTCGTCCACCACCACCAGGCCCAGGCGGGGCAAGGGGGCGAAGACCGCGGAGCGGGCCCCCACCACCACGTCCACTTCTCCCAGCATGACGCGGCGCCACTGGTCCAGGCGGGCGGCCTCGGAGAGGCCGCTGTGCAGCAAGGTGACCCGCGGCCCGAAGCGGCGCCGGAAGGCCTGGGCCACCGGGTGGCTCAGGGCGATCTCCGGCAGCAGCACCAGGACCTGGCGTCCCTGGGCCAGGACCTGGGCCGCGGCCGCCAGGTAGACTTCGGTCTTGCCGCTGGCGGTTACCCCGTGCAACAGAAAGGGGGAGAAGGAACCGGAGGCGATCCCCCGGATAATGGCAGTGAGGGCCAATTCTTGCTCCGGCGCCAGGGGCAGAGGGGCTTCTTCGGGAATCCAGGGGTAACTCTCAAGGGGATCTTGCAAGGTGGGCCGCCGGGAGAGAACCACCAGGCCACTGGTTTCCAGGCGGCGCAGCACCGGCAGGCATCCTGGAAACAGCGGCCGCAATTCGCTTACGGCAACGGCTGTGCCGGCTTCCTGCAAATGGGCCAGCAAGGCCCGGCTACGGGGCCCCAGGCGCGGCAGGGGCGGCGCCGCCGCGGGCGGAACCGGGGCAACCCAGGTCTCCTGGCGGCCCCCGGCAGGCCGTGCCCCCCCGGGGATGATCCGGCTCAAGGCCTCCCCCAGGGGATACTGATAGTAGTCGGCCAGCCAGCGGAACAGGGGAACCATCTCCGGGCCGAAGCGGGGGACGTGGTCCAGCAGCTTTTGGAGGCGGCGCAGCTTAACCGGCGGGGCCTGCATCGCCGGGGCCAGGAGGTAAGCGGTAACCGTCTGCCGCCCCACTGGCGCCAGCACCAGGCTTCCCACCCCCGCGGCCGCTAGCTCCGGCGGCCGCCGATAGGTAAGGGTCTGGGCCAGAGGCAGGGCCACCGCCACTTCCCAGAGATCGGCGGCTTCTGGACCGGTCTTAATGGAGGCAGGCGCTGCCGACATAAGAAAATTGACGAGAGATTTGGCTAATGATCCGCTGAAAAGCTGGCGCAGAGGTCATTGGGAGGATATTCCCGATTCTGGAGCGAGGTTATCCGGGAACCCCCCGGAATAATTGGATTGCAAGCCGAAGAGGTCGGCATAGGCGGCGGTTACGGCGCAGTAACTGACCGGCAGGGTGACCAGGAGGCCGACCAATAAGGCGATGACGCCTAACAGGTTGACCAGCACCAGCAGCACCAAGAAGCCAAACATGCCGAACCAGATGGGGTTGACCGTGCCCCGGCTCAACTCGAGGGCCGGCCAGAAATCGAGGCGGCGATCCACCACCAGATTGGTAGCGAAGAGGTAGCTCACCATTAAATAGACACCGGGAATAATCAGGAGCAGGAAGCCGATCCCGGTGAGCAGCCCTCCCACCAGGCCCGTCAGCAGCAGGGGGACGAAGAACCGGAAGCCCAGGAAGAAATCGCTGAATTGAGGGCTGCCGCCCTGCAGCATCTTGGCGCTGACGATAAAGCACCCTATCAGCAGCACCGGGGAGACTGCGGCGCTGGCCAACCAGCCGATCCAGGGGATGATGCCTAAGGCGCTTTGAATCAGGAAGTAGAGCAGTGTGAAGCCGATAAACCCTCCGGGGTAACGTTTAAATAGCTCCCAGCCCGTCTTCAGGTACTCCCCCAGTGGCAGCGAAGAAGTGGTGCGGCTGGTGGTGGGCCCGGTAACCGCTGGCAGCTGGGGCGCCGCCTGCCCGCAGGCAGGGCAAAAACTGTCAGTCTCCGGTATCTCCTGGCCGCAATGGGGGCAATCGGGCATGATTTTGCCCTTTTCCGAGAATTAAATTGTTTACCTGAACCGCTCGCGATGCTATCAGTTATGGGGGCAAATGGCAAATATTATCAGGTAGCGGCATCTCTGAAGCTCAGGATGCCGCCGGGTTATTCCGGGAGGATCGAATCATGGCTCTGGTTTCCGCGGATTTCCAATCCGAGACCATCGGCACCATCACCTTCAATAATGATAGTAAGCGCAACGCCTTGAGCGGGGATTTCATCCGTGAACTAATAAAGGCGCTGAACGACATGGTTTACCATCCGGCCCGGGTGGTCATCTTGCGGGCCAATCCGGGGGCGGCGATCTGGTCCGCGGGTCACGACATCAGCGAATTACCCAAGCAAGGCCGGGATCCGCTGGCCTACAACGATCCGCTGGAGCAGGCCATCCGCGCCATTCAGCGCTGTCCGGCGCCGGTGATCGCCATGCTGGAGGGCAGCGTCTGGGGGGGGGCCTGCGAGCTGGCCTTTGTCTGCGACATCCTAATCGGCACCGAAAAGACTTCCTTTGCCATAACTCCGGCCCACCTGGGAGTTCCGTATAACCCCACGGGCATCCTGCACATCATCAACATGATTGGCCTGAACATGGCCCGGGAGATGTTTTTCACCGCGCAGCCGGTGGCCGCGGAGCGGGCCCTCAGGGTCGGCCTTCTCAATCATCTGGTGCCGGCCGCGGAACTGGAGGATTTCACCTATACCCTGGCCCGGCAGATCGCCGGGAATTCCCCCCTCAGCATCTCAGTGATCAAGGAGCAGTTCCGCCTGCTGGCCAACGCCCTGCCCCTGAGCCCGGAGACCTTTGAGCGCATCCAGGGGCTGCGGCGGCTGGTCTATGACAGTGAGGACTATCAGGAGGGGCGGATGGCCTTCCTGGAGAAAAGGAAGCCGGTTTTTCGGGGGAAGTGAGGGGGGGGTAATGGACGGCCTACGCATCCACCCGGCACGTTATCCTCTCCCCTCGCAGGTAGGGGCGGCATCCCGCCGCCCGGGCGGGGAAACCCCGCCCCTATGGGGGTGAGAGAGGATTTCTTTGCATCAAGGGCCAGGCCTCAAAGAAAGGGGTAAGCAGATGAAGCGCCAGCGGGTGGGCATCGTCATTTTTCCGGAAGCGGAAGTCCTGGATTTTTGCGGGCCCTACGAGGTCTTTACCGCCACCCGGTTGGATGAGGCCCGGCGCCGGGAAGAGCCTTCCCCCTTCCAGGTGCTGCTGGTGGCGGAGGGGGTGGGAGAGATCGCCACCGCCGGGGGTATGCGGGTGCTCCCCGACTGCGCCCTGGCCGCCTGCCCGCCCCTGGATATCCTGTTGGTGCCCGGAGGCTGGGGCACGCGGCGGCAGATGCAGAATGAAACCCTCATCGATTGGCTGGCCCGCAGGGGCCGCCAGGTTATTTCTTCAGGGACCCTGGCCTCGGTATGCACCGGCGCCCTGCTGCTAGGGCAGGCAGGACTGCTGGACGGGCGCCGGGCCACCACCCACTGGCGCTCCCTTGAGGTGTTGCGGGAGTCCTTCCCCTTGGTGACCGTGGAGGAACAGCTGCACGTAGTGGAGGATGGAAACCTGCTCACTTCCGCGGGCATCGCCGCGGGCCTGGACCTGGCCCTGAAGGTGGTGGAGCGCTATTACGGCGAGGCCGTGGCCCGGGCCACGGCGAGGCAAATGGAATATCGTTATCCGGAAGATAATGCCCGGCGGATTTGATCTCAGCTTATAGGGCGGGCTGTGCCCGCCGTTTTAGCAGTCATGGCCCCGAGAAGTGGCGGCCACAGGCCGCCCTATAAAACCTTTTTGGTGCGCAGTGCGCACCCTACATGGCGGGCAGGGCCCTCCCAACATTTTATATTATGGGGATTGGGGGAGGGGTTTGGGGAGGGGGTAAGGGCCAGCGGCCCTTAGTCCCCTCCCCAAAGGTCTTTTGCCACTATTTCCGCCGTTCGCGGAACTGGCGCACCTGGTACATGAAGGCTTCGAGGCGGGTGCGGGTATGGCTCTGTTCCTGGCCGTCATAGGCCAGGTTGAGGAAGGGGATGTTGTCGTGGTCCTCCCGGAAGCGTTTGAACAGGGAGTTGACCACGGTGCCGGGCATGCAGGCGAAGGGCATGATGTTCACCAGCCCCGCGGCCCCCTTGCGCACGAAATCCCGGGATTTGCCCATGCTCAGGATAGCCTCGCCTTCGAAGGAGGGGTGCAGATAATCTTTGGCCATTTCCAGGACTGCGGCGATGGAGGGCTCCCGCAGGTTTTTGATGCTGCCTTGGAAGACCTCCTCCAGGCGGTGCTCCACCTGTTTCTGTACCCGGCCCTCCAGGCAAAACTTCAGGTAACGGCCGTAATGCCGGGCGGTCCAGGCGTCATGGCGGGAGGAGTGGGTAACGTAGAGGAGCCATTCGCCGATGGGGGGCATCCAGACCTCTCCCCCCAGGGCCTCGATTTCCCGCACCGCGTTTTCGTTAGAGAACTTGTTGGCCCGGGTATAGATCTCGCCCACGATGCCGACGATGGGTTTGCGGCCGTTGGACTTGAGGGCCAGGTCATCGAAGGCGCCTCGGGCCTGGCGGAGCACGGCCGGCAGGTCCTGCCGGTCCCGGATCGTTTCATAGGTTTTTTGTAAATAGTGCTTATAGACTTTGTCGGATTCGCCGGCATTCCGCTCATAGGGCCGTGTCCCCATGAGCTTCTTCTCCAAAAGGTCGATGGCCACCACGCCGTTCCAGACGATCCGGGCGTAGTCTGACCCCACCATGCCGACTTCCCGGTACATGTTTTCGCTTTGATCCGGAGAATAGACCGGAACCTGGGGGAAGCCCAGTTCGTCGAGGATGAGACGGTGGAAGCGGTGGTACTGGCCGAAGCGGCAGGGGCCGCTGGCCGCGGGCATAAAGAAGGCGCTGCGGTCGGGATCGAAATCCGGGCGGCGCAGAAGCTTGGCCAGGTCACCGGTGGTGAGGACCAGGGGATAGCACTCCTTGCCCGAGGTAAGGTGGCGGCCCAGCTCCAGGGTCTCTTCGTCGGAGTCCGGCAAGGCCTCGGCCTCTCCCCCGCAGGCCTGGAAGCCGGCCACCAGGGCCAGGGCCTGATCGGTCATGGGTGGCAGATAAATCTTGCGTTTCAGAGAGCCGGTCACACGGTGGCGATAGGGGGAGACCTTCTCCGCGGCCGGCGCCACCTTGACGTTCTTCAGGCTGTCCAGAAAGGCCTCCAGGCGGGTGATGGCCCCCACGTCGGAGGAGTGTTCGTCGATTTCGATCTCCAGGTAGGGCTTGCCCCGCATGCGATCCTTGAAGAAGTGCTGGATGAAGGAATCGGGGCCGCAGCCGAAGTTGGTGATGAAGATGCCGTAAAGCCGCGGATCCCGGCGGATGTGCTCGGCAACCCCCAGGATCTTTTGGCCGAAGCGCCAGTACATGGGCTTGATTTCGTCCAGGTCCTGGACCTGGTCCACCGGCAGGAAATCCATGGGCACGGCTAAGACCCCCAACTGCCGCAGCTTGCGGTGCAGATTGAGGTTCATTCCCGGGTCGAAGGCGTTATAGGGGCGGCCGATGAGGACCATGAGGCGGCCGTCAGGCGGAAGCGACTCCAGGATCTCCCGGCCCCGGGCGTGGAGGCGGCTATAGTAGGTTTGTTGGGCGGCGATGGCCTTTTTCATGGCCCGATTCACCCGGAAGGGGGAAACCCCCAGTTCTCTCCCGAGCTTGCGCAGTCCCTGGCGCAGCCGCTTTTCACCCCGGCCGAAATAGAGCACCGGGGTGAGAACCCTGGCGCCGTAGGCGGCAAAATCGATGGAGCTGGGCGCGGTGTAGCACAGGGACTGGGCCATGGGACAGACCACCCCGGCCCGCACCTCCGGGTCGGGGTGGGGCATGTCGATGATGCTGGGCAGGAAGATGCGCTGCACGCCTCCCTTGAGAAGGTCCAGGAGGTGGCCATGGGCCACCTTCACCGGATAGCAGGGCTCCGCCGCCAGGGCCTCCACCCCCTCATTGATCACTGACTTGTTGGTCTTCTGGGAATAGACCACGGTGAAGTCCAGGTCCTCGAAAAAGGCCCGGAAAAATGGCATGAGCTCCTGGAAGAACATAGTGCGGGGGATGCCGATGGCGCCTTGCTTGCCTTCCTGGGGGGGTTCGGGCCCATAGAGCCAGGCTTCCCGCTCTGCCAAGAGGTCGGGCAGGTCCACCTTTTTCTGGGAGGAGGCGACTTCGTATTTCTCGCAACGGCTGCCGTAGTACAAGGGTTGTTCGCCTTCGATCTGCACCTGGCGAATCTCGCAGTGGTTGGCGCAGCCATTGCACTCAAAGGAAGTTACGCGATACTGGCGATCGGTAAGGTCGAAGCCCTTGAATTTGGAGCTTTCCCAGTCCCGCTCCCGCATGGCCAACAGCGCCGCGCCGATGGCCCCGGTGACGTCGTGGTGGGGCGGCACGGAGATGGGCTTGCCGCAGACCTGCTGGAAGGCCGCGACAATGCCGCGGTTGGCCGCGGTGGCTCCCTGGTAGAAGATGCGTTTGCCGATGGGGCGGTCCTCGGCCACCTTATTCAGGTAGTTCTGGACAATGGAGTAGGAGAGGCCCGATACCAGGTCCTCCTTGGCGGCGCCCCGCTGCTGATGATGGACGATGTCCGATTCCATGAATACGGTGCAGCGTTCCCCCATGCGCACCGGGTTGTTGGATTGCAGGGCCAGGTTGCCAAACTCTTCCCGGATGGAGATGCCCAGTTTCTCCGCCTGCTCCTCCAGGTAGGAGCCGGTGCCCGCGGCGCACACCTTGTTCATCATGAAGTCGACGATGGCGCCATTGCTGAGCGAGATGAACTTGGAATCCTGGCCGCCGATCTCGAAGATGGTGTCCACCTCCGGGTCGATGGCCGCGGCCGCAGTGGCCTGGGCGGTGATCTCGTTGCGTACCACGTCGGCGCCGATGAAGTCCCCGGTGAGGTAGCGGCCGGAGCCGGTGGTAGCCGCCCCGAGGATCCGGACCCGGTCCCCGATGCTGGCGCCCACCCGGCGCAGGCCCTCGGTGATGGCCTCCAGGGGCCGGCCCGCGGTCATCAGATACTCCCGGGCCAGGACCCGGCCCTGGGAGTCGATAACCACCACGTTGGTGCTGATGGAGCCCACGTCAACACCCAGGTAGCCTTCCGCCACCTGGCCTGGCGGGATCTCCTCCACCTGGTAGTGGTCCGGCCCCAGGAGCGGAGGCGGTGAGAGGGGCGGGAGATGCCGGGTCGGCTCGGATTCCTCTTGCAGGTGCCGGCGCAGGGGCGAAAGGTCCAGGGTGAAATGCGGCGGCGGGTTTTCCCGGGCCACCAGGACCGCGCCCACCGCGCCCAGGCTGCAGAAGTGGGGCGGAATGAGGAGGCCGGTTTCATCCAGGCCGAAGACCTGGCGGAAGGCCTGGCGCACCCCCAGGTTGTGGGCCACTCCTCCCTGGAAGGCCACCGGCGGGGTGATGGTTTTGCCCTTGCCGATGTTGCTTTTTAAATTGCGGCCCATGGCCCGGCAGAGACCGGCGATGATCTCAAAGTCCGGGGTGGCCCCCTGCTGCAGGTGGATCATGTCCGTCTTGGCAAAGACGCTGCAGCGCCCCGCCACTCGGGGCGGGGTGGTGGACTTCAACGCCAGTTGGCTGAAATCCTCGATGCTGTAGCCCAGGCGATGGGCCTGCTGATCCAGAAAGGAGCCGGTGCCCGCGGCGCACATGGTGTTCATGGCGAAGTCCTGGATTACCAGGTGGCCGTCAACATCGGCCACCAGAACCATCTTGGCGCTCTCTCCCCCAATGTCAATGATGGTGCGGGTCTCAGGCAGGAAATGATGCGTCCCCCATCCCAGGGCGATGACTTCGTTGACGAAGACCCCGCCCAGGATCGCAGCCAGGGCCTTGCCGCCCATGCCGGTGAAGGCGGCCAGGCCGCAGCGATGGGCCGGAAACTGAGCTTCCAGGGATTCCAGGAGGTTAAGGGCGCTGCGGTAGGGGTCCCCCAGGTGCCGGCGATACTCTTCAAGAATCACCTGCCCTTGATCATCCAGCACCACCAGGTTGAGGCTCACCGAACCAACGTCTATTCCCACATCGAATCTGTCCACCATATTCAAAAACCCCCGAAGGCGCGGATCGAAATTGTCTTAGAAGATCGGCATTACTATCTGATAAAAATCCTGGTCATGATGGCAGGTGCAGGAAATTTGGCCTGCTTGCTCCAGGCGCTGGAGCTTCTCTTGCACCAGGGGCAGGGGCAGGCCCAAGACCCCGGCCAGATCGACGGCGGTCATGGGCCGCCGGGCCAGCATCTCCGCCAGGGTGGCGTCATCCGGGGCCGCGGCCGCCTGGCAGACGCCCTCATAGGAAGCGATCACTTCCACCTCGCCCTCCAGGCCGCCAGCGATGGCCGCCAGGGCCTCCAAGGATAATGGCTGGGCCTGGTTCAGCACCCCCGGGCGCACCGCGGTGTTGAGCTGCACCTTGTCCGGGGCCAGGGTCCGCAGGGCCCGGCGCAGGGCCTCCAGATCCTCCGGAGAGTCATTGAGGCCCTTAAGCAACAGCACCTCCAGCCAGATAGGCCCCGGATATTCCCGGCGGAAGGCCTCCAGGCCTTGCAGCAGCCGGCTGAGGGGATAGCCTGGCAAGGGGCGGTTGACGGCCTGGAAGGCCTGGTCCCGGGCGGCGTCCAGGGATGGCAGCACCAGGTCCGCGGCCATCAGCTCGCGGCGCACCTCCGGGAGGTGGAGCAAGGCGCCGTTGGTCAGCACCGCCACCGGGATGGCGGTCAACTCTTTCAGGCGCCGGATGATGCCCCCCATCCCCCGGTTCAGGGTGGGCTCGCCACTGCCGGCCAGGGTGATGAAATCGAGTTCCGGAGCGCTGCCCTCCAGGTAGGCGCCCAGCTCCGCCACTATGGCCTCCGCCTCGTAATCGAAGCGGGTTTCCGTCTGGTGGCTGGTGGGGCCCACCTCGCAATAGATGCAGTCAAAGGGACAGGTTTTCCGGGGGATCAAGTCCACCCCCAGGGACCGCCCGAGGCGGCGGGAAGGCACCGGTCCGAATAGATGCGAATGGGGCATGGTTAAAAACAACCCAACTGGCACAGCTTGATTTTGATGCCGAGTTCGTTCAGGAGCTTTCCCATTTCCTGAGTGGGAATGGACAATTCCTCGGCCAGGCGAAAGGCCTCGGCGCAGGCAATTTTACCCTGGGGAGCCGCCAGGCGGATTTTGGCCTCCAGTTCCTCCGGGCTTATGGATCGTTTCGTGGACCTCACATATCAAATATAGCCGAGGAGATCATAGAAATCAAGGCGTTCAGGGAAGATGGGGGGGCGAAGGGAAGGTGATAACCTAAGATTAACAAAAGAATGATCATGGCGCCCGCCGTCGCCCCCGGCGAGGGGAGTGGAAAAAAGCCGGGGAAGTATGACTGGGGGGCCTTACTTTGACTTTCCGGTGCGGGCTTCTTAACTTGTTCAGGTAGCGGGGGCACTCGCCACCATAAGGTGACCCGCCGGTGGCGGCTTGTGGGCCAGGCCTACCTGCGCGCCACATCAACTAAAGAATTCTGTGAAAGTCCGCGCTATTGTCATTCTGAGGGAGCGAAGCGACCGAAGAATCTCGTAATTAGGTGTAAATACGAGATCCTTCGCTTCGCTCAGGATGACCACAAAGACTTTTCGCAGAGGCATCAACTGGCAGAATAACAGGTTTGGAGGGGCGCCATGCTGGAGGTTATGCCGGAGAGCGAAGGTCAGCTCCTATGGCTGCGGGCCGGGGAGCGGCTCAGCGTCCAGGATTACCGGGAGGTCTTCATTCCCCGCCTGAGGATGGTCATCCGAGAGCACGGTAAGGTGCGGCTTTTGTTTCATCTGGACCCGGACTTTCGGGGCTGGACCTTGGGGGCCAGATGGGAGGATGTCAAGCTGGCCCTGAAACACCGGGGCGACTTCGCAAAGGTGGCGCTGGCCGGAGCCTCTTTTGGGGCCGACGCCCTGCTGAAGTTATTCGGCCGTTTCATGACCGGGGAGGTGCGTACCTTTTTGCGGGAATACCTGGCGGAAGCCTGGATCTGGATCCAGGAGTGAGGCAGTAGGGCAGAGGCTGCCGCTAATCTTTAATCACGCTGACCTTGCAGGTCTGCAATGACATCCAGTGTCTGATACTGCATCATAAGACTTCCTTCGATCAGCGCTTCGAGTTCTCTAAAACTTTGGCTCTTTTTATCCTGCCGTTCCCCCTCCTCGATTTTGCCGGCCCTGGGGTGGTCTTGCCTGACCTGGGACTGTGCCCCCGGCGTGCCGGCTGGCTGCGGCTCGCACCTCAGGCTCCCGGGATTAAAGCTCAATAGCGCCAAAATCGCGGCGGCCAGGGATATCTTAATAATATTGGTCGGGGTTTTCAAAATTCACCTCCCTGAGTATGAACCAACCTTGCTAAGAGAGAACCATGTGGAAGCCAATGGCCATTCCCTAATGCTCTGAATAATAAGAACAGCTAGCTCCCTCTGCCATTGGCACAAATACCTATTTACACTTAGGTAAAAGTGCCTACTAGCTATCAGCTGTCAGGAGTCAGCCAAAGGCCAAAGCAAAAACCCATAAAATTAAAAGCTGACGGCTTCCAGCCTTTTTCGGTTTTTCAGGGCAGTAGCAGGGCCGGGCTCAACCGCCCGGGCGTGACGATATTTTATAGGGGTGGCAAGGCTTGTGCCACGAAAGGGCAGGGGGGGCGGGCGTAATTGCTGCGAGCTATCAATGGGTGGCGGCCACAGGCCGCCCTATCTAATAAATATTGGGTAGAGTAAGGCGGCGGGGCCAGCCCGTCCTAGAAGCGGTAGGGCCAGGTGATTTTCTAGGGCGGCCTGGGCCGCCGGGCCATTCGCAAAGGAAGGCAATAGCTTAAAAGCAAAAACCCGAAATCCGAAACCCAAAACCCAAAACCAAGACTCCCAGTTATAGGGTGTGGAAATCGCTTGGTAGGGGCGACCCGTTGGGTCGCCCTGGGCGACTCAGCGAGTCGCCCCTACGCGAGTCGCTGCAGGACCAGGGCTGGCGCCCCGGGTGGCTGTTGCCTGGGGTTTACGGCTAATTTTTCCTGGCGTGTTCCCGGATGAAATTGATGATTTCGCTGGTGTTCGTGCCCGGGGTGAAGATGGCGGCGATCCCCACCTTTTTCAAGGGGGGAATGTCCTCTTCGGGGATGATGCCGCCCCCCATGACCAGGACGTCTTGGATGCCCTTTTCCTTGACCAGTTCCATCACCCGGGGAAACAGATGGTTGTGGGCCCCGGAAAGGACGCTCATGGCGATGACGTCGGCGTCCTCCTGGACGGCTGCCGCGACGATCTGCTCCGGGGTCTGGCGGAGGCCGGTATAGATCACCTCCATCCCCGCGTCCCGCAAGGCGGCGCAGATCACTTTGATTCCGCGGTCATGGCCGTCTAATCCGGGTTTGGCGGCCAGCACCCTGATTTTTCTCTCTTCCGGCATCTCGGATCTCCTTATGGTTAGTTCAAAGTTCGAAGTTCGAAGTTCAAAGTTAAGAGCTCTAAGCCCTGCTCTTTTGAACTTCCAATCCTGAACTGTGAACTGTGAACCTGGCACCAGGACCTGAAATCTTAAATCCGGAACCTCGAACCTTGAACTTTGAACTTTGAACTAAAATCTTAGACCAGGGCCGGGGCTTCGTATTCGCCGAAGACTTCCCGCAGGGTGTCGCAAATCTCCCCCAGGGTGGCCAAGGTCCGAACCGCGCTCAGGATCGGGGGCATGAGGTTGTCGGCGCCCTGGGCCGCAGTCTTGAGTTGGGCCAGAGTCTGGCTTACCGCGGCATTGTCCCGGGTCTGCCTCAGTTCCTTAAGGCGGGCCGTTTGTTTGCCCTCCATCTCGGGGTCCACCTTGAGGAGGGGAATCTTCTCTTCACCTTTCACCTGGAAACGGTTCAGCCCCACTACCACGCGCTCCCCTTTTTCAATCTCCCGCTGGTAGCGGTAGGCGCTGGCGCCGATCTCCCGCTGCACAAAGCCCTGTTCGATGGCGGCCACGGCTCCTCCCAGGCGGTCGATCTGGTCGATATACTCCTGGGCCTTGATTTCGATGGCATCCGTCAAATTCTCCAGGTAGTAGGAGCCGGCCAGAGGATCCACGGTGTCGCTCACCGCGGTCTCATAGGCAATGACCTGTTGGGTGCGCAGGGCCACCTGCACCGCGGTTTCAGAGGGCAGGGCCAGGGCCTCGTCGAAGGAGTTGGTGTGCAGGGATTGGGTGCCGCCCAGGACGGCGCTCATGGCCTGGAAGGCCACCCGCATGATATTGTTCAAGGGTTGCTGGGCCGTCAGAGAGCAGCCGGCGGTCTGGGTGTGGAAGCGCAGCATCAGGGAGCGGGGATCCTGGGCCCCGAAGCGCTCCTTCATGATCTTGGCCCATAGCCGCCGGGCGGCCCGGAACTTGGCCACTTCCTCCAGGAAATCCAGATGAGAGTTGAAGAAGAAGGACAGGCGCGGGCCGAACTCGTCCACCTTCATGCCCGCCTTAATGGCCCCCTCCACGTAGGCGATGCCGTTGGCCAGGGTGAAGGCGATCTCCTGCACCGCGGTGGAGCCGGCCTCCCGGATATGGTAGCCGCTGATGCTGATGGTGTTCCATTGGGGGACTTCCCTGGTGCAATACTGGAAGATATCCGTAATCAGCCGCATGGAGGGCCGGGGCGGGAAGATATAGGTGCCCCGGGAGGAGTACTCCTTGAGGATATCGTTTTGCACCGTACCCCGCAGCTTGTCAAAGGCGACCCCTTGTTTTTCCGCCATCGCCAGGTACATGGCCAGGAGAATGGCGCAGGGAGAATTGATGGTCATGGAGGTGGACACCTGGTCCAGGGGGATGCCCTGAAAAAGGCGCTCCATGTCCCAGAGCGAGTCGATGGACACCCCTACCTTGCCAACTTCCCCCCGGGCCAGGGGGGCGTCCGAGTCATAGCCGATCTGGGTGGGCAGGTCGAAGGCCACCGAGAGACCGGTCTGGCCGGACTTCAGCAGAAAGTGGTAGCGTTCGTTGGTCTCCTCGGCGGAGCCGAAGCCGGCGTATTGCCTCATGGTCCAATAGCGGCCCCGGTAGGCGGTGGGCTGCACCGCCCGGGTATAAGGGTATTGGCCCGGCATCCCCAATTTCTGCAGATAGTCGAAATCCGCCAGGTCCAGAGGGGTATAAACCCGGGCGATGGGGATCCCGGAGGTATTGACGAACTCCGCCTGGCGCTCCGGAATCTTGGTCAGCACCTTGGCCACGGTCTCGTCATACTTGGCCTTAGCGGCCTTAACTTCTTCTAATTTTTGGGGATCGCCCATGCCGCCACCTCACTAGGGGATGTTAAGAACCATGGTAATGGTTGCAGTATCGCGAATCGCCGCAAGGCTGAGAATCCAGGAAATTGTGGTTCTCTTGTCAAAAAGATTTTCACAGGGAAGGACCATTATTAGCGGTCAGCAGTCAGCTTTCAGCAATCAGCTAAAAGTAAAACTTGATTGGTCTTTTGCCTTAGCTGAGAGCTATTACTGCTGACGGCTGACTGCGATTAAATTCAGCTTTCCTCATCCTGCTCCAGCTTGGCCAGGGCCTCAAAGCGGATATCCAGCCCCAAGACGCCCTGGAGCTCTTCCTGGTCGTTGAACACCGGCACGCTCACCGTGATGCACAGGGCCCCGGTGAATCGGGAGGTGTAAAAATCGGAAACAAAGACCTTGCCGCTCTTAATGGGCTCGATGAACCAGGAACGGTTGGACAAGTCTTCGTCCATTTTCATCTCCGCATATTTGGCACGGTCAACGATATGGGTGATGTTCCGGGTGACCTTGCGGCCTTCCGTGTTGGTGACGTACATGAACTGGATAAAGGGGTAGTATTCCAAGGCCTCTTGCAACACCGGCTCAATGACCTCCGGACTCATGGATCGAATTTCGGGCTGCTGGGCCAGGTCTTCGGCCAGGTGGGCCGCCAAGGTATAGGCCTTGGCCTTGAGCTGGTCGAATTCCGAGACAAAGAGCTCCGGGAGATACTTGCGGGTCAGCTTCTCCATCTCCTCGCTGGAGATGGAGGTGCAGCGCCCCTCTTCATATTGTTCCATGATGCGCTTGTAGATACTGGCCACCCCCGGATGGTTCTTGCCCACGGCCCGCTCCCCGGTCAATTCGAGCCGGGAATTAAGCCAATGGACAATGCCGGCCTTGCCGGATTTATCGGTGATGGTGATGGAAATGGGCCGGTTTAAGATCCGGTTGGTGTCAAAGGCGTTATAGATCTCTTCGTTTTTCAGCAGACCGTCGGCGTGGATGCCGGCGCTGGTGCTGTTGAAGTTCTTGCCCACAAAGGGGTAATTGGCGGGGATGTGGTAGTGCAGCTCCTTTTCGAAGTAATCGGCGATCTCGGTGATCACCCGGGGGTCCATGCCGTCGGTGGTGCCCCGTAGGGAGATGTACTCCATGATCATGCCCTCGATGGGAGCGTTGCCGGTGCGCTCCCCGAACCCCAGGACGGCGCCGTTCACCGTGGCGCAACCGTAAAGCCAGGCAGTGGCGCTGTTCACCATGACCTTGTGAAAGTCGTTGTGGCCGTGCCATTCCAAGAGGTGGCCCGGAACCCCGGCGTCGTCAATCATGGCCCGCACCAGTCTGGGGACGCTGCGGGGCAGGGCGGCGCCGGGATAGGGGACTCCATATCCCATGGTGTCGCACAGGCGCAGCTTGATGTCGATGCCGCTCTCTTGCCGCAATTTCATCAATTCCATGGCAAAGGGCACGCAGAAGCCATAGATATCCGCCCGGGTGATATCCTCCAGATGGCAGCGAGGCTTGATCCCCATCTCCAGCGCGGCTTTAACGATGCCCAGGTATTCGTCCAGGGCCCGCTTACGGTCCCAGTTGAGCTTGAGAAAGATATGGTAATCGGAAACCGAGGTGAGAATGCCGGTTTCCTTGAGACCCATCTCCTCCACCAGGGCCAGATCTTTGGCAATGGCCCGGATCCAGGCGGTAATCTCCGGAAAGGCATAGCCCCGCTGCCGGCAGTGCTCCACCGCCTGCTTATCCTTGTCGCTGTAAAGGAAAAACTCGGTTTGCCGAATAATCCCCCGGGGCCCGGAAAGGCGATGCAACATGTCAAAGATATCCACGATCTGGCGCACCGTATAAGGGGGCCGGGCCTGCTGCCCGTCCCGGAAGGTAGTGTCGGTGATCAGCATATCCTCCGGGGGTGAGGGCAACACGAATTTATAATCGAAATCGATGCGGGCTACCTCGGTGTAAGGAAAGATATCCCGCATCAGGTTGGGCGTCTCCACTTCCTGCAAGCGGTATTTCCAGAAGGCGGAGTGCTCGTGGTCCAATAAGCGGCGGTCCTTGTTCCAGCGTGCCATAACTTAATCCTTAGCTTTCAGCTTTTTTAGCTACAGCGTTCAGTGGTAAGCTGTTAGCTTTTGGGTTTTGGATTTTGGTAGCCGCAAGCTTTAGCTTGCGCAGGCTAAAGCCTGGGCTACAGTTTAATTCCCACCAGGAACTGGTTTTTTGCTCTGATTAATATCTAATTGTCTCAGTCGGCCGTCACGTTTGCCAGCCGACCTATTCCAGCCTTAATCCCAGTTCCAGCAATTGTTCCGGGTCCACCGGGCTCGGGGCTTTGGTCACCAGGCAGGCGGCCTTCTGGGTCTTGGGAAAGGCGATCACCTCCCGGATGGATTTGGCCCCGCAGAAGATAGCTACCAACCGGTCGAAGCCGAAGGCCACCCCTCCGTGGGGCGGCGCCCCATATTCCAGGGCCTCCAGCAGGAAGCCGAATTTCTCTTCCGCCTCGACCGGGGAGATGCCCAGGGCCTGAAAGACCTGCTGCTGGATATCCCGGCGCGAGATGCGGATGCTGCCGCCGCCGATCTCTACCCCGTTCAGCACCAGGTCGTAGGCCCGGGCCCGCACCTGTCCCGGATCGGTGGCCAGTAGCGGCACATCTGCATCGACGGGCGCAGTGAAGGGATGGTGCATGGACGCCCACCGTCCCAGGCCCGCGTCATACTCCATCAAAGGGAAGTCAGTGACCCACACCAGGCGATGGACTTCTTCCCGGATCAGCCCTTCTTTTTGCCCCAGGTGCAGGCGCACCTGCCCCAGGGCGGTGCAGGCCGCCAGCGGGGCGTCGGCCACCAGGAGAATCAGGTCCCCTTCCCGGGCCGCCAGGCGCCGGTTAACGGCGTCCTTAACGGACTCCGGGAAATATTTGGCCAGGGGAGATTGCCAGCCGTCTTTCTGGATTTTGACCCAGGCCAGGCCTCGGGCCCCGTAAACCCCCGCCAGGTCGATGAGCTCGTCCAACTCCTTGCGGCTGAGCCTGGCGAGGCCCGGGCCGTTCAGGGCCTTCACCACCCCGCCCTGTTCCACCACCTCGCGGAACTGGCGGAACTGCGTGTCCCGCATCAGGTCGGTGAGGTCCTGGAGTTCCAGCCCGAAGCGCAGGTCCGGACGGTCCAGGCCAAAGCGGTCCAGGCATTCCCGGTAGGTCAGGCGGGGGAAGGGCAGGGGCGCCTCGACCCCCAAAAGCTCCCGGAAGAGGGCAGCCATCAGACCCTCCACCACCCGGAAGACGTCCGCCTCGGTGATGAAGGCCATTTCCAGATCGATCTGGGTGAACTCCGGCTGGCGGTCGGCCCGCAGGTCCTCATCCCGGAAGCAGCGGCACAGTTGATAATAGCGATCCAGCCCGCCCATCATCAAGAGCTGTTTGAAGAGCTGGGGCGACTGGGGCAGGGCGTAGAACTGCCCCGGCTGCACCCGGCTGGGCACCAGGTAGTCCCGGGCTCCTTCCGGAGTGCTCTTGGTGAGGATGGGAGTCTCTACCTCGATGAACCCCTGGCCATTGAGGAACTGGCGCACCACCTGGGCGGCCTGGTGCCGGAAGAGGATGTTCTTCATGACGCTGGGCCTTCTCAGGTCCAGGTAGCGGTACTTGAGGCGCAGGGCCTCGGAGATGTCCAGGCGGTAGTCTTCCAACTCGAAGGGCGGGGTCTTGGAGGTGTTCAGGAGGCGCAGTTCGCTGACCATGACCTCGATCTCCCCGGTGGGCAGATTGGGGTTGACCATTTCCGGGGGTCGTGGATTCACCACCCCGCGCACCGCCAGAACAAATTCGTCCCGCAGCACTCCGGCCTTGTTATGGGTATCCGGGTTGAGCTCCGGATTGAAGACCACCTGGGTCAGGCCGCCGCGGTCCCGCAAGTCCACGAAGATGAGGCCGCCGTGGTCCCGCCGCCGCTGCACCCAGCCCATCAGCACCACTTCGCGACCCGCGTCCTCAAGGCGCAATTCTCCGCAGGAGTGGGTTCTGTTTAAGCCTTCCAAGTTATCGAACACTGGTGTCCCTTCTTCGCCCCCTCTCTGAGGGGGCTGGGGATTTTCGGGATTGTCATTCTGAGGGAGCCACAGGCGACCGAAGAATCTCTAAATACGAGATGCTTCGCTTTGCTCAGCATGACAAAAAAAGCTAGGATGGGCGCCGCCCACCAATTCCTTTGAAAGGAGCATTGAATTAAAAGTATTTCATTTAAACTACAATTTTTACACTGGGCCGCCTATACTTCTCATTTATATGCTTAATAATATTTTCAAACATAACCAGTTCTTGCGTGGCTGTAGGCATATGGCGAATCTGGACGCCACCCTGGGATAATTCCCTTTCTGCCAGTATCAAAACTAATTCGGCCCCAAGACGATCCGCCAGGGTCATCTGCGCCTTGAGAGAGCGCCCTTCCAGGTCCATTTCGGCGGCGATCTCGTGCTGCCGCAGCTCTTGCAGCAAGGCGAAGGCCCGATCCCGGGCCGCCGCGCCCAGGGCCGCCAGGAAGACCTTGAATTGCCGGTCCTGGCCCAAAAGGTCCCGGGGCAGGACTTGCAGGAGGCGATCCTGGCCGATGGCAAAGCCCACCGCGGGCAGGGCAGGGCCGCCCAGTTGCTGGGACAGGCCGTTGTAGCGCCCCCCTCCGGCTACCGCGTCCTGGGCTCCCAACCCCCGGGCCACCACCTCAAAGGCGGTGCCGGTATAATAGTCCAGCCCCCGCACCAGGCGGGGCTGCTCCTGGTAGGACACCCCCAGGCGGCGCAGCAACTCCAGCACCCGGGCGAAATGGGCGGCGCAGCCGGGGCACAGATAATCCCGGATCACCGGGGCGTCCTTTAGAATCTCTTTGCAATGCGCCGACTTGCAGTCCAGGACCCGCAAGGGGTTGGTGGTGCGGCGGCGCTGGCAGTCCTCGCACAGCCCCTCCCGGCTGATGAGAAACAGGCCCAGGGCCGCCTTGAATTTCACCTGGCACTCCGGGCAACCCAAAGAATTGATTAACAGGCGCATCTCGCCCAGCTGCAGGCGCTTCAAAATATCGAGCAGGAGCAGGACGACTTCGGCGTCCAGCTCCGGGGCCTCCACCCCATAGGCCTCGCAGTTGATCTGGTAAAACTGGCGGTAGCGCCCCTTCTGGGGCCGTTCGTAGCGGAACATGGGCCCCAGGGTGTAGAGCTTTTTGACTCCGCCGCCCTTGTCCAGGCCGTTTTCCAGGACCGCCCGCAGCACCGAGGCGGTGGCCTCGGGGCGCAGGGTCAGGGATTCGCCCTTGCGGTCCGCAAAGCTGTACATCTCCTTGCCGACGATGTCGGTGTCGGCCCCGATGGAGCGGGCAAAGAGCTCGGTGCGTTCCAGCAGGGGCAGACGAATCTCCCGGTAGCCATAGAGGGCGAAGACCTCCCGGGCCACCTGCTCCACCCATTGCCACCGGGCCGTTTCCGGGGGCAGCAGGTCGCGCATGCCCCGAATCGCCTTGATCATCCCCCACCTTTGTGAAACCTATTTCAAAAAGAAAATTTAACCTGTTAGGGGGCCTGTTGTCAAGGCGATTGAGCTGCCGGGATTGTCCTGGATCAATGGTGGCCATTCCCAACTTCGGGTCTTGACAAAGGGTCACTGGCATGCTAATCATAAATTCAATAAGAACTACCAGGCAATCCGGAACCCGGTGCGAATCCGGGGCGGTCCCGCCGCTGTGATGGGGGACGGAGGAAGCAGGGCTAAGTGGCCGGCCACTGACGGGGATGCACCAATAACCCCGGCGGGAAGGCTGGCTTCCTCCGGCTGATCCCAGAGCCAGAAGACCTGCCTGGCGGTGATTATCGGCTACTCCTGATGGTAAAGGGAGTTCCATCAATCGTGATGGGACGCCCTTTTTTTGTTTTAGGAGGAATTGGTGGGCTCGTGCCCACCCTAGATAAGCACCGGCGGGACGCCTGTGCCACCACCCCTTATAGGGGTTGGGGGTGTGGTTTGGGGAGGGCGCAGGGGCCACTTACAAAAAAGCCCCTGGCTCCCTCCCCAAAAATCACATTACACCAAGCTTTTCCCCCGGCGGCCGCGAATTTGCTGGCCTGGCCGGTAAACCACCGAGGAAGGAGGACCCCTATATGGCAAAAAAATCGACTAGTAAGAAACCCATCAGTATCCGCTACACCTGCGCCCCCAACGGCGACCAGGTGGGCCTGTCCCACTACCTGATGGCGGAAGCCAAAAAGGCCAAGTAGGGCCATGGCGACCAAAACCCCAAACCTCGAGGGCCCGTCCCTGGTTGCAGTCAACGCCGGGGCCGGGCCCCATTTCGACGTCCTGGAGGTGGGCCATCCGGACTACGTGGCCCTGATCAACGCGGATACCGCCTTTTGGGTGCTCTCGCCCCGAGAGGAGGCCCTGGATTACCTGCTGGGAAGCGAGCTTCCCCGGGTATTCCTGGAAAAAGAGGCCAGGCTGGCAGCGGACCTGCACAACGTCCGCTTCGGGTTGCTGCCCTCCGCAGTCTATTTCAACCCCACGGAGCGCTGCAACCTCGATTGCGGGTACTGCTATCTACCCCGAGAGGCCCGGCGGAGCGGCCGCGACATGGAGCCGGCCAGGGTGCTGGAGGGCCTCTCCCTGCTGCAGGAATTTTTTAAAAAGACCCTGCCGGCGGACGCCAGACCGCAACTGGTTTTTCATGGCAGCGAGCCGCTGTTGGCCAAGGATGCGGTTTTTCAGGGCATTGCCCAATACGGTGATTATTTCAGATTCGGGGTGCAGACCAACACGGTGCTGCTGGATAAAAACGCCCGGGATTTCCTGATGGCCCACGGGGCCGGCATCGGCATCTCCTTGGATGGGCCCACCGCCGAGATCGCGGACCGCAGCCGGCGCACCTGGGGCGGCCGCGGCGTCTTCGCCGGGACCGTCAAGGTACTGGAGGAATTGCACGACTACCCCGGGCTCAACGTCATCACCACGGTTACCAAAGAAAATGTTCGGCACCTGCCGGAGCTGGTGGAGTTTTTCCATGAGCGGGGGATAGGCAATGTCCTGCTCAACCCGGTGCGGGGCACCCAGGCCGGCGGGCGTTCGCTGATGCCGGACCAGGAGGAACTGGCCCATTTCTTCTTCCAGGCCCTGGACCGGAGCTATGAACTCTATGAACAGACGGGCCGGAAATTGGTGGTGGGCAACTTCGCCAACCTGCTCCTGGGGCTGGCGGCGCCGGGGGCCCGGCGGCTGATGTGCGACATTTCCCCCTGCGGCGGCGGCCGCTGCTTCTTTGCAGTGGGGGCCGCGGGCGAAGTGGCCCCGTGCAGCGAGTTTTTAGGGCTGCCGGAGTTCCACGGCGGCAACCTCTTTGAGACCCCGGTCACCGAGCTGCTGGCCACCCCGGCCTTCAAAAAGGTGACTGGCCGGGCCGTGGAGCAGTTGGACCCCTGCAACCGCTGTGCGGTGCGCCACTTCTGCGGGGCCCCCTGTCCCGCGGAGGTTTATGCCATCAATGGGCAGCTGCAGGCCCCGGCGCCTAATTGCGACTTTTATGCAGCCCAGGCTCGCTATGCCTTTCGGGCCATCGCGTTGGGGCGGCTGGACGCCTTTCTCTGGGATGGCTGGAAGGATGGCCTGGAAGAGATCGTGGTGATGTAGGGCGGTAGGAATTCCTGGTGGGATTGGCGCAGGGGCGGGTTTTAAACCCGCCCCTTTTTGCTTGTGGTGGCGCAGGCGTCTCACCTGTGCGTCTAGAAAGGGATAAAAATTTAACACGGACTTTCATTTTTGGACTAAAGGAAAACCACCACAATTTAATCTTGTATCGTTGGCTGGCAAGAGATTTAAACCTTCATTTTGAACAGAAGGCCTGATGTGGTGCGCAGTGCGCACCATGGTGAAAAAAAACAGGGCGGGGTTTAAACCCGCCCCTTTGTTTTGGCCCCAGGGACCAGGGCAGCCCGCGGCCGCCTTATATGGGGGTAGGGAGGGGAGAGGGCAAGGGCCACTTACAAAAAGTCCCTGGCTCTCCCCCCAAATTACTCTTTCTTTTCTTCCTTGCGGCTGGCCAGGAGGCGGCGAATCTCATCCATGAAGTCGGTGGCGTCGGTGAAGTGGCGGTAGACCGAGGCGAAGCGCACGTAGGCCACCTCGTCCCAAAGGCGCAATTGCGCCATCACCCGTTCGCCGACCCAGGCGGAGGCGATCTCCCGCTGGCCGCCCTCCAACATCTCCCGTTCCAGACCGTCCAGGAAATTCTCGATGGCGTCAATGGAGACCGGGCGCTTCTCGCAAGCCTTAATGATGCCTTCGTATAACTTGGCGCGCTGGAACGGTTCCCGGCGGCCGTCCTTCTTGACTACCAGGGGCATGCTCTCCTCCACCTGTTCGTAGGTGGTGAAGCGCCGCTGGCAGTGGAGGCATTCCCGGCGGCGCCGGATGGCGTTGGCCTCCCGGCTGGGGCGGGAATCGATCACCTTAATGTTGGTGCTGTGGCAGTATGGGCAGCGCATGGGGAAAAAGGAGTTTCCAGTCAGCAGTTATCAGTTTCCAGTTTGCCGGGGCGGCAAAATCGCTTGAGGTCTCTTTCCGCGGGACGATACTCCTACATATTGGGGATTTGAAAGAGTCCGGTTAAACCGATTAAGGCGTCTTTCCCCCCTCCCCATGGTGGGAGAGGGTTAGGGGGAGGGGGGCGTCAGTAGTTGGCAACTATTGGATAAAGCATAACTACGTTCACCACCCCCACCCTAACCCTCCCCCATCGAGGGGGAGGGAACAAATCTGTAACATTGATTTCGCCCCTTGATTGCGCCATTGATA
>JBKQKO010000093.1:0-45091 GCA_052147455.1 Desulfobaccales bacterium
CTGTGAAGGCGGTGGCGGTGAAGGACAGGAGGTGGCAGGTGGTGCAATCCTTCTTTTCCTTGCTAAGCGCCTCGGTATGCTTGTCATGGGAGAAGGTGGCCGGGGGCAGCTCCAGCTTCTGAAAGGCGGCCAGGGTGTCGATCTTGATCAGATCCGGGCGCCCCTTCTCGGCTGGCTTAAGCGGCTCCTTCTCACCCTGGGCCTGGGTCTCGGCGGCCTTAAGCGGTTCCTTCTCACCCTGGGCCTGGATGCCATAGAAAGAGGCGGCGCCACTCAACAACAGGATCCCCGCCCAGCTTAAGAGTCGTCTTCCTTTCACCATAAATCCAATCCTTGGATAAACCGGAAAATCGGCCCCCTCTGCTTGAGAAGGAACCGAAGATTTATGTGAATATATTCACTAAAAATTGAACGCTGCGCCGCAAAGCTATCCAATCTGCCTAGAATATTTGTTTGATTTAGCAACAGGCACTATATTGAGAAAAATTTCCCGATGGATTTTTCAACATTAGAGATTATGCTAATTTCATTCATTTGTCCAAAAAAAAATGTCTGCGTTTGGAAGGAAATTTTTGGATGGAAAAACTCCTGCCGCCCTGCCTGACCCATGGCTGATGACACCCTGGCCGGCCATGGTTCCCGAGGCTACGGTCAGGTGAAGATCCAAGTAACCGGGGGCACCGGCCGGCCCTTGGAGGTCTAACTGGAGGAAGGAACCCTGGCTGGTCGATAGGAGCCGGATGAGCCGAGAGGTTCACTTCCGGATCTGAGAGGGCGTGAGGGTGTAACTCCCCCACGCTAATCGACTCCGCATATTACCCTCCGGGCTAGACCTGCAGGCGTGCTTGGAGACTTCCCAGTCTTTGGTTTCTTGTTCGTGGCCGACGCCGCAGCGGTCAGACGTCTTGTCTTCTTCCGCTATCAGCTAGGGAATGCCGGCGAGCCAACAGGCAAGGGGGACGGTGCTACTCAGTCTTGGTATTTTCATCAGCGGCACCGTGTTCCTGCATGGGTTCGCCGTGGGCCGGTTTCTTGCCGATGAACCAGACCTCGTTCGGGTGGAAGATGACCCAGCAGAATTGCCAGACGACGATGGCCAGCGTAGCCAGCAAAGCTTCGTAGAAATGGATGACTTGAGCCACCTCGAACCAGATATTCGGCAACATGCGCAGAATGGTTTCGCTGAAGATCAGCATCGCGCCGGTGACGATCATGACGAACGATCCCCCCACCAGCGCCCAATACTCGGCCTTCTGGGCGTAGTTCCAACGGCGTGTCGGTGGCGGGGTCTTGGTCAGGCCGATGTTGTAAAGCAGTTGGCCGACGCCGTCTTTCAGGTCGTGGAACCGGAACCTGAGTTCTTTGACGTAAGCGTGTCCGGCCCGCGTGCAGCACAGCGCGACCAGTTGGACGAAAAACAGCCCGGCAAACGCGCAGCCCGCGATGCGGTGGATCATGCCGCGAATGTATTCGCCATTTTTCAGCAGCTTGAACGGCCAACTGAAAAACGCATCGGGATACTTGTGGGCGAAGCCGGTATAAGCGAGGATGATGAACAGGATCGTCACGCCCAGGTGTTGGTACCGCATCCACTTGGACAGGAGCACTTCGCTGTCAGCCGACTCCCGGACTTTCCGGAGGTGCGCCCGCGTCTTGGCGACGTAGTCCAACGCGTTGAACGCCAACATGCCGCCAATCGTCAGCACGATGATGACATTGTAAAATAGAGTAATAAAGTTCACCAGCCACGGCTTGCCCTTTTCGGCGCCCGTCAGGTTGTGAATCTCACCTTTCGTGAGTGTGCCGATAACGGCATGACACTTGCCGCAGGTCTGCGGCATGTTCTTCGGGTTCAGCGACGACAGCGGATCGCTCGGAGGCAACACATCATGAAATCCGTGGCACGAGGCGCAGTTGGCCACCGTCGTCTCGCCAAACTGCTCCACCAGACCATGAAAACTCTGCATCGTCTCCACGACCTTCAACGACATCTGGTACCGGCTGGCGATGCGTACCGAGCCGTGACAGTGCCCGCACGTCTCCGGAATATGCGCCGCAGAAACTTTGGAACTGGCTATATTGACTGCCTGAATCATGTGTTCGCCGTGACAATCCGTGCAAACCGGGGCGTCCCGAACGCCCCTGGCAACCGCCTTGCCGTGCACGCTGCGCGCGTAGATGTTCTTGACGTTCTCGTGACACTTGCCGCACGTGTCGGGAACGTTCTGCCAGTAGAGCTCCGAGGCCGGGTTGGTGGACTTGTGCAGACCGTGCGACCCGTGACAATCCGTGCAGACCGCCGCCGCCGTGACACCGCCTTTCAACGCCACGCCGTGCACGGTGAGGTCGTACGTCACGACTGGCGCGCTCTGATAGAGATTGAACTTCGCCATCTCCGCGGCATTGCCATGGCAACGACCGCAGGTCTGCGGAATGTTCGCGCGGTTGACCGGCGACAGCGGGTTCCGGGAGTTCAACAACGTATGCGAGTATCCGTGACAATCCTTGCATGAGGCGGCTTCGGATTCGCTGACGACAGCCTGACCGTGGTCGCTTTTCAGGTAAATCTCCGTCTCCACCCGGTGACAGGCGCTGCAAGCCACCGGCTTGGGCGTGAAACCGTCCGGATGCGGCACCTCGGTGATATCGGTATGGCAACTGGTGCAGCGATTCTTGCCGTGAATGGACGCCTCGTATTCCTTCTCATCCACAAACAGCGACACCACCTGGCCGGCCTTGTCGGTCTTAGTCAGTTCCTTGGCGCTGTGACAGGCGAAACAATCCGAGTTTTCTATGGCGCGCGCCGTACCGGCAGCCATCAGCAATAGCGCCAATAAAACAGCCACTCGCAGCAGCGTTTTCATGGTTTGCTTCCCGGCACGGCGGGTTGAGTGATAGCGGGGCAGTCATATCCTATCGGGCAAAGCGCGGCGAACAGGCTGAATACGGCCAGCACCAGGCCGAAGATGCCAACCGGCTTGCCTAACAGGGCGGAGACGAATTTGGGACGCGGGGCCTTATGCCCATTCATGAAGGAGTCCCAAATCGATGCTAAAGGAGCGGATGCAGCCGCTCAGAGCCTTTACTTTTTGGCGACGGACCGAAGATACGCGATAACGTCTGCCATTTCTGCATCGCTCAACTTGTATGCCGGCATTTTTGTCGTGGGCCCGATGGTTTTCTTGGGGTCGATGAGCGATCCCTTGAGGTAGGCGTCATCATGGGTCCCGACCAGCGCATCCATGGGCTTGCCCTGGGTGGAGCCTTCCTTGTGGCACAGGGCGCAGTGTTTAGTCTCGACCAGGGCTTTGCCATTATCCGCGGAACCGCCCTGAGCCCATGCTGACCCCACAATTCCCAACGACAGCACTAAAAGGATTGTCACTACCGATTTCATTTTTTCTCCTTTGGTTGGGAACGCATAACTGTAAAATTTTACCATAAAAAGATTATGCTAATTTCATACATTTGTCCAAAAAAATGTCTAGCTCTCGAATTTTTTGGAGGAAAAACCTTAAGCCCCCTGGCAAACTCGCGGCTGGCGCATCTTCCCTTACGCGTCTTTTGGAAATTCTGACGCTCTGCCATAATGCCAGACCCTGGTATCCTTTACCTCTCGGCAACCGCCACCTCAATTTTGCGGGTACCTCATCGCCATTCCCCTGCTCCCGACCAGGGACCGCGGCGCCGTTGACTTTGGCCGGCGGCAGCCTAACTTTATTGATTATTGGCAGATAAAATTCACCCGCGGAGATGAATGAACCATGAAAGAGGTTTCTCCCTAACCTTTTCCATTGCCAATGGTTGCGATTTTTTATATATTTAGGTTGACATTCCCGTCTCTCCCCATATATTATTGGGCGGAAAGAAGTTTGCGGCTTTTTCTCAATACACCACAAGGGGGGGGGAAAGCCGGATGTCAACCTTTGAGGAAGGAGGAAGGAGAGTATGCGGTCAAAATTAGTTGTAGGGTTGATGGTGGCTTTGGTGGCAGTATTCTTCATTAGCACCGCGGCAGTGGCGGCACAAGGTGCGAAGTTGCTCTGCGTCTCCAAACAGGATCTCAAGGGAGAACAGACGGTCGCCTCGTGCCTGGCGAAGGGGGAGCGCTTCGCGGTAGTTGATCCTTACGGCATGGTGCGCATCCTGACCCCGGAAGAGGTGGAGCTGACCAAGGCCTTCAATCCCAAGGCCTTCGATATCCGGGCCTTCGGCATTCATTACGAGAAACTGGCCCCCGTCATGGCGCCGCTGCCGGGACCCCCGCCAGAGACCACGGGTTAATCCTAGCCTCCCTGTCATTCAGGGAATAAGAATTTAACCACGACATTTAAGAAAAGCCCTCAAAGCTTGCTTTGAGGGCTTTTTGCTTGGCGCCCCGAAGATCCCTTCCCCCAAGACACCAGGGCCGCCGGAAAGAATGAGGGCGCCTGGGAGTTAGCCGTGGCGCGGCCCCGGTATCGAGCCGCCGCTCATGATTTCTTCTGGACCGCTGCCGGGGGAGCCTCCTGTACCGGGACCATCAGGTTGTCCCAGCCCTGCCGCTTGGTCAAAATTCCTGAGCTGTGGGTGATCACTTCGGTCAAAAACCATTGTTGCCGGCCATCGGCGCGGCTGAGGAGCTGGAAGGTGGCGGCATAATAAACTGCGGCCTTTTGGGCCTTGTCGCCGGGGGTGACCATGGAGATGTAGGCCACCCGCTTGGCGGAGGACTCCGTCTGATAAAAGCCATAGAACTCCGCCACCTTGAAGTAGTTGGGATTCCAGGCATCCAGGGTTTGCTGCGCCGCGGCCGCGCTCAGCGGGGGCGCGGCTGCGAAAGGCGACGCCGTGCATCCGCACCAGAAGGCCATGATAAGGAACAACCCACAAAGGCCGCGCCAGCCTGAAAGCTTCTTCATGTCCCCGCTCCTCCCCAGAAGTCCCAGTTCTCCCCCCACCCGGAAAGCCACCCAGGCCGGGGAATATGGTTAAGTTCCGCCAGTGTCAGGTTTCAGAAATGCCTTTAAAAATATCCGCAGGTTCTGGCAGCCGCAGGCCCCTACAAAAAACCTGCGCTCATTTTTATAAAGGATTTTCGCAAGCTCAAGCTTGCGGCCACATTTTAAAGTCCTAAAGATGAAGGACATTTTTTATTAAATGAAAATCTGCGACACGACACTAGCCACTCATTGATTCAGAAGTCCGGCCTCCCTGAGCCAGTCCAGTACTTGCCGACGCGCCTCGAACCCCTGGGCCGTCAGCCTGCCCTCCTGGTCAAAGATCAGAAAATGGGGGATGGACGTGAGGCTAAGCTGTTTGGCCAGGGGGGATTGCCAATCGATCCTACCCGATACCTCGGGGCGGTTGATGTTGAGCTTGATAATCTTCAAGTCCCTCCGCTTCTGGGCCAACTCCTCCATTAAAGGCGCCAGGCGCAGGCAGGGAGGGCAGTAGGGGCTGTAACAGTCGACCAACGTGATCTTCCCCTTGACCGGCAGGCTCTGCAGAGCCAGCGCCGATCCCTCCTGCCCGGCGTTGCCCTCCTGCACCGCCCTCGCCAGACTCGGGGCGCTGAGGGCCAGAAGGAGCAAAACTCCCCAAAAGCTGCCGATTACGGCCGATCCAAGCCAGCGTCCCCTAGTCCTTTGATAGGTCCTGGTCTCGAGCTTGTCAATCATTTTCCCGGCGCCTCCCCGGAACCGGTATTTAGCAGCAAAGGCAGGCCGTCCCTTAAAAAAAGCTGCCGGCGATGATAATCAGCACTCCCGGCAAGACCAAACTCATAAGTCTCCTCCTGGTTCGGGTCATCGGGTTTTGCCCTAAAGCTCTTCCTCATTCAAGGAGAGTCACTTGTTGAGCAGGCGGCTCCGGGGGCCGCCCACATTATGGAATACCGCCTGAAAGTCGCGGTAAAGCCTCTTGTTGTGGCGCAGCCGGTGGCATTTCTTCAGGTAAACCTTGGAGTCGGGGTTGTCCGCCAGCAAGTCCAGCCCCTCCCAGCCCTGCCGTCGCGGATAGGCGTAGTAGGGGTAGGCCCTGGGAAGCCCCCGGATGTAAGTGACCTGGGGCACCAGCCACTCCAACCTGGCCAGGTAGAGGCGGTGCATGCCATCGTTGATGATCAGGGTCAGGGTGCCGTCGGCCTCGATGGACTCCTCCACGATGGGAGGATAAAGATCGAAGGTCGCTTCCGAACCGTCGCCCTGCAGCACGGTATAGGTGACAAAGCCGTCCAGGCGGAACAGGTCCACCCCCTGCTCGGCCAGGCTCCAGCCTAATTTCTGGGTCTTGCGGAGTTCCTGCAGCCACAAGTAGTTTTGCGCCGGGTGCAGGCAATCGGTGTGAATCTGCTCCAGGCTGATGAAGGCCTGCTCATAAATCATCACCTGCGGCTGGTCCAGGAGGGGCACCTGGCGGAGGCGGGCGATCAACTCTTCCGTGGAATGGCGCTTAAGGTTGATAATCTCCATTATAGATGCCTACCGGGAAATCTTACCACCATTCCCCGGCCCTGGGAACAGAGAAGGCAAAAGTCAAAAGTAAAAAAGCAAAGGAAAATCGCTTTTTTCCGTTTTTACCTGATTACCTTATTACCTTTTGACTTTTGCCTTTAGTTGGGCCAGCCCTCCAGGAAGCATGATTGGCAAAGGGGTTGGGGGCGGCACCATTCCTTCCCCAGGCGCACCAGCAGGGCGTGGTATTCTTGATAAAGCTCCACGTCCGCGGGCAGATGGTCCATGAAGAGCCGGCGCAGGTCCTCGTAAGCGCAGGATTCCGGGGCCAATTGGTGCCGGCTCAAGATGCGGAAAGTATAGGCGTCCACCACAAAGGTGGGCTTCTCCAGGGCATAGAGCAGAATGCTGTCCGCGGTTTCCGGGCCGATCCCCTTGACCGCAAGAAGCCTGGGCCGCAACTTTTCCAGGGAGTGCCGGGTCATCAGCGAAAGTGAACCCTGATACTCTTCCCGGAGAAAGGTCAAAAAATTCTTGACCCGCCGGGCTTTGAGATTGTAATAGCCCGCGGGCCGAAAGAGTTCGGCCAGTTCCGCTTCGGGCAGGGCCGTCAAGGCCGCCGCGGTCAAGCGGTCTTCGGCCCGGAGCCGCACCATCACCTTGGCCACATTGTTCCAGTTGGTATTCTGGGTCAGGATGGCCCCCAGCGCCACCTCAAAGGGGGTCTCCCCCGGCCACCAACCCTGGGGACCGAAGGACCGCCACAATTTCTCGTAAAGCTTTTGCAACAATTTGCCTATCCTGGCCGTGGTCATGGGTCTCCTCGAATTGGCGAGCCCCGGCGGGAGGGGAAGGGCCCCAGCCGGAGTCTGGCTTCCATTTTAGCATTTTTTTTGGCCGGGGCCTGTGATAGAATGCCCCAATCGCCAGCCTGAAGCGGAACATTCCCGGGGGGCCACAGGCCGGGGGCGAAGACTGCCCGGTGAGGGCAGGATTTAACCCGCCATCCCGATCTGCTTGCTAACAGGACCGAATCTTGAGCAAACGCGTCGTTTTCCAGCCATATGATCTAACCGTGGAGGTGCCGGAAGGCGAGAATCTGCTGCGGATCGCTGTGCAGGCCGGGGTGCACATCAACGCCTCCTGCGGCGGCGAAGGCGTCTGCGGCAAGTGCCGCATCCTCTTGGAAGAAGGGGAACTGGACAGCCTCCGCTCCGGGCTGCTGAGCGACGAAGAGTGGAGCCTGGGCTACCGCCAGGCCTGCCAGTCCCGGGTGCTCTCCGACATAGTGGTGCGCATCCCCCCGGAATCCCTCCTGGACCGCCGCACCCTGACCCGGCGCCGAGGCGGCATCGGTCTCAGGCCCAGTCCCATAGACCTGGAGGCCTTGAGGGCCGAGGGCCTCTATAATCCTGCCTTCAAGAAGAGATTCGTAGAACTGGCGCCCCCCACCCTGGGGGATAATACCAATGACCTGGCCCGCCTGGAGCAGGGCCTGGCGCGGCAACACGCAGTGGAAAGCCTCACCCTGGACTTTTTCCTGCTGCGCAAGCTGGCCCGGGTGATGCGCCAGGAAGATTTCCGGGTCACCGCTACCCTGGATTTCTCCCGGCGCCGCTACCGCTCCCCCTTCCTTTTAAATGTCGAGGCCGGCAACACTACCCAGCGCCACTTCGCGGTGGCGGTGGACATCGGTACCACCAGCGTCTGGGTGCAGCTCCTGGACCTGGCTAACGGGGGGATCCTGGGCCAGGCCGCGGATTATAATGCCCAGATGAGTTACGGGGACGATGTCATCTCCCGCATCGTCTTTTGCCAGAAAGAGCAGGGGCTGCAAAAACTGCAAAGATCGGCGGTGGCCACCATCAACCAGGTGATGCATCGACTGCTGAAGCTCCATAAGCTGTCACCGGAGGAGATCTCCCATATCACCGTAGCCGGCAACACCACTATGACCCATCTCTTTTATGGTATCGATCCCAAATACATCCGCCTGTCGCCATACATCCCCACTGCCGGCAGCATTCCCCTGGTCCGGGCCCGGGATCTGGGGCTGGAGGTGCCGGAGCACGTCTTCATCTATTGCGTCAGCTCGGTGTCCAGCTACGTGGGCGGCGACATCGTCGCAGGGATTCTGGCCTCCGGCATCTACAAGGACCCCAAGCTTACCCTGTTCATTGATATCGGCACCAACGGCGAAATCGTCATCGGCAACCAGGCGTGGTTGGCCTGCGCCGCCTGCTCCGCGGGGCCGGCCTTCGAAGGAGGCGGCATCAAGTTCGGAATGAGGGCCAGCGCCGGGGCCATTGAAGACGTGATCATCAATCCTGAAACCTTTGAACCCACCCTGATCACCATCGACATGGTGAAGCCCAAGGGCATCGCCGGCTCCGGCCTGATCAATCTGCTGGCCGCCATGATGGAGGCGGACCTCATCTCACCCAACGGCAAGCTCCGGGAAGACCTGGACACCCCGCGCATCCGCCTGGGGGACAGCGGCCAGGAATACGTCCTGGTCTTCGGCTCCGAAACCCAAAGCGGCCAGGACCTTACCATCAGTGAGGCGGACATCGACAACCTGATGCGAGCCAAAGGGGCCATGTTCGCCGGTTACGTCACCCTGCTGGAAAGTGTCGGGCTCAAGCTCCAGGATCTGGAGCAGGTGATCCTGGCGGGGGCCTTCGGCAACTTCATCAACATCGAAAACTCCATTGCCATTGGCCTGCTGCCGGACCTGCCCCGGGACCGCTTCCAGTTCGTGGGCAACGCCTCCCTCCAGGGCGCCTCCTTGCTGGCCTTCTCCCGGGACTTGTTGGCGGAGGAGGTCCGGGTAGCGAATATGATGACCAACTTCGAACTCTCCGAGACTCCGGGCTTCATGAACCAGTATATCGCCGCTCTCTTCCTGCCCCATACCCAAATAGAATTATTCCCCACGGTTACCGAACGACTCCAGGGGATTAAGGGCTGAATCAGCAAGGGCAGGCCCTACACCCATCGCCTCGCAGTCTTGCTCTTGAGAAAGTTGTAGGTCTTTTGTAGGGGCTGGTTTAAAACCCGCCCCTACAATGCCGCGCCGCGGACTCGCTCTGTCTCAGGCTGAAGGCGCGCGGTTCCGCCGGCCAACCAGTCCCTCGCCCCAGCCCCCCCTTCGGGTAGGTGGCGGGGCGTCTTAATAATTAGTTGCAAATCCGTTTTTCCCGTGGCAAAATGAGCCACTTTCGCCCGTCAGAGGGAAACCCACGGCTGGCGGATTGTTTTGTCTGATTATAAATTAACAATATTGTTACCAAAATTGGAGATGAAATGGATCATCCGATTAATTCAGGGGATACGGCCTGGCTCCTGGTGTGCTGCTCCCTGGTGCTGCTGATGACCCCGGCCCTGGCCTTGTTTTACGGGGGCATGGTGCGGCGGAAGAACGTCCTGTCCACCCTGACCCTGAGCTTCGCCTTCATGCTCCTGGTGGGAGTGCAATGGGTGCTGTACGGTTACTCCCTGGCCTTTGGCCGGGATATCGGGGGGCTGATCGGCGGCCTCAACTACCTGGGATTGGCCGGAGTGGGCGCGGCCCCCAATCCTGATTACGCCAAGACCATCCCCCACGGGCTCTTCGCCGCCTTCCAGATGATGTTCGCGGTGATCACTCCGGCCCTGATCACCGGAGCCTTCGTGGAGCGGGTGCGTTTCAAGTCCTTCCTGCTTTTCGGCCTCATCTGGGTCACCCTGGTCTATGACCCCCTGGCCCACTGGGTCTGGGGCAAAGGCGGCTGGCTCAATTCACTGGGGGTCCTGGACTTCGCCGGCGGTACGGTGGTGCACGTGGCGGCGGGCTATTCGGCCCTGGCCTTTGCCCTGGTGATCGGCCCCCGCAAGGGGTTCGGCAAATTTCCCATGGAGCCCCACAACATCACCCTCACCCTCCTGGGGGCCGGACTCCTGTGGGTGGGCTGGTTCGGGTTCAATGCCGGCAGCGCCCTGGCAGCCAACGGGGTGGCGGTGAACGCCCTGTTGACCACCAATACCGCGGCGGCCACTGCGGGGTTGGTCTGGATGATCCTGGGATGGCTGGATGGCCGGCCCAGCCCCTTGGGGATCGCCACCGGCATGGTGGTGGGACTGGCCGCGGTGACCCCGGCCTCGGGGTTTGTGACTCCCCGGGCCGCACTGGTCATCGGCGCAGTGGCGGCGCCCCTCTGCTACTATGCCATCCGCTTCCGCCAGAACCGCGCCTGGGATGAATCCATGGACGTCTGGGCCTGCCACGGCATGGCCAGCAGTTGGGGAATGATCGCCACCGGGCTCTTTGCCACCCTGGCGGTGAACGCCGCCGGCGCCAACGGCCTGTTCTTCGGCAACCCGGTCCAACTGGCATTGCAGGCGCTGGCTACGGTAGTCACCATGGTCTTCGCCTTCGGGATGACCTTCGGGATAGCTAAAATCCTGGATATGAGCATCGGCCTCAAGGTTTCCCCCATGGAAGAGGAGGTGGGCCTGGATATCAGCACCCACGGCGAGCGGGCCTATTCTTAAGAGCGATCAGCTAAATAACCCTTGCCTTCGCTGTAGACCGGCTACTTGAGCTGAAAGCCATTTTAGAGCAGAGACAATTCCTCCTCGGGTAATGCTGATCATCAATAGAGAGAGCGGAAAATGCTAAAAAAGATCGAAGCCATCATTCGGGAAGACAAGGTCAATGATGTCAAGGAGGCCTTGAAGGAAATGGGCATCGTGGGCCTGAACCTCTTCGAGATTCGCGGCCACGGCCGCCAGGGGGGCATCAGCCTGACGGGCCGTACCGGCAGTTACCGGGTGGATTTGCTGCCCAAGATCCAGCTAAACATCATCTTGAGCGAACGCAACCTGGAAGAGACCATTGACACCATCCAGCGGGCCGCCTATACCGGCGAGGCCGGCGACGGCTTGATCTTCGTCTATCCGGTGGATGAAGTAATCCGCATCCGTACTCGGGAGCGGGGGCACGAAGCGGTGATGTATGCCGGGGACATTGACGAAAAAAAGGAGGGCGCCGCCAAATAGTTTTTCCCCCTTCACTCCGGCCGTCCCCCTTCCGGGAGGGGGTGGGGCGGCCTCCCTAAACTGTTGCATTTCTGATTTTTCCATGAGACAATAAATTGATTTCTCGCGGCCAGGGAGGTTATCCTCCCTGGCCTGCATTTCGCTGGGGCGGCTTCCCGGCCTTTTGGGGCAAGAGACCTATGTCAACCGAAGCGGTGATTTTCGCCTGTCAGCAAGCGGTGCCCGACCCGGAGGCCCTGCGGGCCTCCTTGTGCAAGGGCGGGGACCGGTGCCGGGTGCTTTCGGAGCCTTGCAGCAGTAAAGTGGAGGCCTTTCAGTTGCTCCGCGCCCTGGGAACCCCGCTGGACCTGGTATGGGTCATCGGTTGCGCCGAAACCCTCTGCCGCTACCGGGATGGCAGCCGTCGCTTGGGAATCCGGGTGAAGTATTCCCAGGATTATCTGGAAGAAATCGGCCTGGAGTCCGGGCGGCTGGGGCATTCCCTGGTCACCCCAGGCGATGCCGCGGCCCTGGCCGGGATCGTCAAGACAGTCAAGGCCCGTCTGAAGGCCCTGGGGCCCAGCCGCCTGAAGAGCAAGGTTTAGGACTGATGCCGCGGTACGCGAGAGATTCATGAAAGAACTCGATGAAATAAACGGCAGATTAAGGGATGGTTTAATTTTTTGCAGGAAAGTCTATGATCTCTTTGAAAAAATAAGGACAGGTCCCGATGGTGTAAGAAGGCTTAGGGCGAGAGAAAAGCTTGAGAAGAGACTCATTGAGGAACTGCTGCCAGTCGCCCGGTATGTTCAAATGCGATACAATCACGCTCGAAAAATCAAGGTTAAATGGATTGACGGGAACCAGCAATATGATGCCTATCTCCTATCTTCGGGATGGGAAGTAGAGCACGATTTCGTTCCCAAAAAACAGTTTCTGGAAGTAACAACGGCTGTGCATCAAAAGGACCATCTTGCTCGTGAACATCTCAATAAGCATGGGGCCACCTTTGGAACCAGGGGAATGACAAGGGACAAGAAGACAAAGGAAACTATATCAAAGCCTACCGTTTATACAAATCATGAAGCTGAAGACGAATTTGTAGAATTAATAAAGGGTAGAATCAACAAGAAAGTAAAAAAACAATATCCAAAGGATACATTACTGGTAATACAATGCGTATTTGATACTGCTTTAGAATGGGACTATATAATAGAGAAGGTAAGGTCAGCCAACATAGTGCGCCCATTTAAAGAGATTTGCCTGTTCGATTCGAGTGCTAAATATTTTGCCACTCTATATCAGATGCTCTAGGAATGGCCGGGGAGGCCTCTGTGTTACTGCTTGGAAACCCCGATTTTTTGACCGCTGGTGCGTTTTGGCACTTAGGATGCCTCTTCTCTTACCTCATGAGTGTTTGAGGCGATGTGGGGCCTTCCTACTTAGAAAAGAACCGCTTAAGCGAACCTTATTGGGTTTAAGACGAGTTTCGAGTTTTTAGGATTAAACTGTCTCATTTAGGAGAACGAGGGTTGCCTGCCAAATATCACATCCACATGCGCCGGGTACCGCCCCGTTTCACCCCGCTGGCCAAAAGCACCATGCTCGACTGGGGCGAGGGCTGTCTCCGCTGCGCCCGCTGCGTCAAGGAAGTCTGTCCGGTGGACGCCTATCGGAAGCGGGGTTTCGACCGGCAGCAGTTGCTGGACACCATCGATACGATCTGCCGCGACTGTTACCGCTGCGTCCAGGGTTGTCCCCGGGGACTGGTCTTTAAGGCCATGAACCCCCAATACCGGCAGATGGGGGACGACTATTGGACCCCGGAGATCATCGCGGCCACCTGGAACCAGGCGGAAACCGGCAAGATCCCCGTTTCCGGAGCCGGCTATGGCGGGCCCTTTGCCGGGGAGGGCTTCGACTCCTGCTGGACCGACATGTCGGAGATCGTCCGGCCCACCCGGGATGGCATCCACGGCCGGGAATATATCAGCACCTACATCGACCTGGGCCGCAAACCCATGTTTCTGGCCTTTGATGAGCGGCAGGAAATGCTGGTCACCCCCCCTCCCCTTTTGGAAATCCCCTTGCCGGTGGTGTTGGCGGAACCATCCCGGAGCGCCGACCCGGTCCGGCTGCGCCAGATTATAGTGGCCGCCGCGCAAAACCTGGGCACCCTGGCGCTCTTGCACCGGAAAGACATCAGCGCCGACCTGGCCCCGGCCGCCTCTAGCCTGGTACCCATCCTGTCGGCCAGGGAACCTCTGAAATCGAAGGAGCCGCTGCTTAGCCAGGCGCCGGCGGTGGAGATCCCGGACCATCCCGGGGTGATGGCCCAGATGGAGGCCCTCAAGAAACGCTTCCCCCACTTGCTCGTCTGGATCAGGGTGCCGGCCGACGGCCAGGCCGCGGCGCGAGTGGCGGCCCTGGCGGCGGCGGGGGCCGAGGTTTTGCACCTGGCCGGCTCCGATAAGGCCAGGGGCCTCAAGGACGCTGCTTCGGTGCACCTGAAGGACCTGGTGCGCCGCTGCCACCTGAAGCTGGTGGAAGACCAATTGCGGGACGCCGTCACCTTGCTGGTCAGCGGCGGCATCGCTTTGGCGGAGCACGTGGCCAAGATCATCGTCGCCGGCGCCGACGGGGTGATGGCCGACCTCTCCCTGCTCCTGGCCCTGGAATGCCGCCTGTGCCGCGAGTGCCCCGGCGACTCTGACAAAAAAGACCAACAGGACCAACAACCCTGCCCCATCGACCTGGGAAGCCTCAGCGTCAAGCGGGGAGCCCAGCGCCTGGTCAACCTCCTGGGCGCCTGGAACAACCAACTCCTGGAGGTCCTGGGCGCCATGGGCATGCGTGAGGTGCGCCGCCTGCGCGGGGATGTGGGCCGGGCCATGTTCAAGGAGGACCTGGATAAAGAAATCTTTGCCCCGCTCTTTGCCCGGCCGGATGGCGCAACCAGGAGGGTCGGCGAATAGAGAGGGTTCGCGGTTGGCGGTTTTCTGATTAAACCTCGCTGAGAGGTGATGACCGGGAAGGTTAGTGAGCCGCAAAACCGAAAACCATGAACCAGTATCCGAGTAAACCAAGAATTCCCAAAAAGACTAAATTCAGAAAAAGATCATAAAATGGCACAAGCGAAGAAGCAAATGGTTCCCATCGTTCCCCTGGAATCCTGGACTGAGGGCGGGCCCTGGCAGCCGGTGCCCACCCCGTCCCGCTTCCGCACCCCCTTGAGCAAGTACCTGGTGTGGCGTGATGAATCCGCCTGCATCAAGTGCGGCCGCTGCACAGAAATCTGCCCATACGGGGTTCACACCAAGTCCGGCAGTTACTTGCGGCGACCCAAGAACCACCTGTGCCTGGGGTTTGCCTGCCAGGAGAAGGAATTTTACTGCGTCGATCAATGCCCGGCCAAGGCGCTGCGGCTCCTGCGCCACCCGGTGTACAGCACCCTGGGGGACCGGCGCTGGCCTGCGGACCTGCTCCTCAGCACCTGGTGGCAGGCGGAATGGGGCAACCTCCCCTATACCGACCTGGAATATTGTCTGGGAGACTCCGGCGGCGGCTTCGATAAACTGCGTTTCCTCTTTCCCAAGCACCGCCCGGACTTCAAGCTGACCCAGGACGATATCTCCCTGGAGCTGGAGTTGAACCGGCGGGGGGATGGCCGGCCCCAGGTGAAGCTGTCGGTGCCCTGGTACGGCGGCGGCATGTCCTTCGGCTCGGTAAGCATCAATACCATTTTGTCCCGGATTCGGGCGGCGGTCCGCTTTAACACCCTGGTATCCACCGGCGAGGGCGGCTTTCCCGAAGAACTCTACCCTTATAGTGACAATATCGTCACCCAGGTGGCCACCGGCCTCTTTGGCGTCCGGGAAGACACCATCCAGCGGGTGCGCATGGTGGAGTTCAAATACGCCCAGGGGGCTAAACCCGGCCTGGGCGGCCACCTGCTGGGCGACAAGGTGACCCCCGCGGTGGCCCGCATGCGGGAGTCGGTGACCGGCAGCGCCCTGTTCTCCCCCTTCCCCTTCCACAGCGTCTATTCCGTGGAAGATCACAAGAAGCACATCGACTGGATCAAGGAGATCAATGCCCGGGCCCTGGTGGCGGTGAAGGTCTCCACTCCCACCGACGTGGATATGGTGGCGGTGGGGAGCTATTACGCCGGCGCCCACGTGGTCCAGTTGGACGGCAGCTATGGCGGCACCGGGGCCGCGCCGGATATTGCCAAGAAGAACATCGCCATGCCGGTGGAATATGCCATTCCCAAGGTGCACCAGTTCCTCAAGGCCGAGGGCATCCGGGAGCAGGTGACCCTGATTGCCTCCGGCGGCATCCGCAGCGCCTTCGACGTGGCCAAGGCCATCGCCCTGGGGGCCGATGGCGTGCAGCTCGGCACCGCCGACCTGGTGGCCCTGGAGTGCCTGCGTTGTCACAACTGCGAATCCGGCCGGGGCTGTGCCCGCGGCATCGCCACCACCGACCCGGAACTGGTGGACCTCATGACCATCGATTGGGGGAGCAACCGGATCAGCAACATGTATTACTCCTGGAGCTGGATTCTGAAGGAGATCCTGCGGCGCCTGGGCCTCAAGAGCATCCGGGAGTTGGTGGGCCGCACCGACACCCTGGCCCACCTGGACTACTTCGAAGGCCCGGTGGATGACGATTTGCGAAGGTAGTGCACAGTTATAGGGCGGCCTGTGGCCGCCGATATTCGGCGTGCACAGCACGCCCTATTTGACTGTCAGTTGCCAGTTATCAGCTTTAAATCCGAATTCGGGAGATTTTAAATGTAGCCGCAAGCTTTAGCTTGCGAAGTCTTTGAACCAAAAGCGCAGGCTAAAGCCTGCGGCTACAAAAACCAAAATGACTTGATTTATAGACTGGCCCGTGGCCGCCGGAATTCGGCGTGCAAAGGACGCCCTATTTGACTGGTTTTCTATGGTATCTGAAAGCTTCTGATAAGAAGGGCAGCAAATTCAATAAAAATTCTTAACCCTTGTTTTTCTTTATAACTTTGAACTTTGAAATATCTCGGTGAACCTTATGCAAGACCCCAAAAATCTTAGTCATCCCGGCCTCAGGTTGCTCAATACCCGCCAGGACTTTGCTTCGCCCTATCCTGCGGGCCGCATCCATAAATCCTCCGACGAAGGCGGCTGCGGGGTCACCGGATTTGCCGCCAGCGTGCCGGTGGCCGGCCGCCATATCGTCTGTCCCTCGGTGCAGATGCACAACCGGGGCAACGGCAAGGGCGGCGGCATCGCCGCGGTGGGCCTGGACCCGGCATCCCTGGAGGTTTCCCAGCAGATCCTCGATGACGATTACCTCATCCAGGTCGCCTACCTGGACATCGAGGCGCGGCCGCAGGTGGAGGCCCAATTCATCACCCCGATCTTCCGGGTGGACCACGCCCGCCGCCTGCCCACCGTGGACGATTGGCGAGATATCCCCGGCCTGGTGGTTAAGCCCCCCGACGTCTGGCAGTACTTCGTGCGGGTGAAGCCCGAAGTCCTGCAGTATTTCATCCAGCAGCGGAAGCTCTATGGGATCCCCTGGCGCAAGGTGGAAGACGAGTTTGTGGCCCAGAATTGCTACAAGCTGAACGAGGCCTTCTATGCCTCCCTGGGGGAGAAAAAGGCCTTTGTCATGTCCCAGGGCCGGAATATGTTGATCTTGAAGATCGTGGGCTATGCCGAGGAAGTCGCCTACTATTACCAGTTGCTGGACTTCAAGGCCCACGTTTGGATCGCCCACCAGCGCTACCCCACCCGGGGGCGGGTATGGCACCCCGGCGGGGCCCACCCCTTCGCGGCCCTCAACACCGCCCTGGTGCACAACGGCGACTTCGCCAATTACTTTTCCGTGAGCGAATACCTGAGCCAGCGCCATTTTTTCCCCCAGTTCCTGACGGACACCGAGGTGGCAGTGCTCATCTTCGACCTCTGGCACCGGCTCTACGGCTATTCCCTGGAATACGTCATCGAGTCCATGGCCCCCACCACGGAGCGGGACTTCGACCTGCTGCCTCCGGAGCGCCAACACGTCTACCGGCAGCTCCAGGCGGCCAATATCCACGGCTCCCCGGATGGCCCCTGGTTCTTCATCATTGCCCGCAACGACCCGGAGCGTAAGAGCTTCGATCTGATCGGCATCACCGACACCTCCATGCTGCGCCCCCAGGTCTTTGCCCTCCATGACGGCGAGGTGCAAATCGGCCTCATCTGTTCGGAGAAGCAGGCCATCGACGCCACTCTGGCCAGTCTGGCCCAGGAGGATCCCCGCATCTGCCCCGTGGCCGACCTCTACTGGAACGCCCGGGGCGGCAGCGCCACCGACGGCGGCGCCTTCATCTTTTCCCTGGAAGCCCATAACGGCCACCGGGTGCTATCCTGCCGCGACAAGTTCGGGAAACCCAAGACGGTGCCCTGGCATCAGCGCCCCTGGGACGGCGTCGCTCTGGAGCTGGACTACCAAAAGGACTCCGAGGCGGCCCTTTTGTCCGCCGCCAACCTGGAGGACCGAAGCGGCAGGCGGCTCTATGACGCCATCCGCCAAGGCGCCGCCACCATCTCCTATGCCGGCTTCCGGGAAATCCTGGAGGCGGTGGTCCAGCAGGCAAAGCTGGGCGATCCTCTCAAGGCCGCGGCCATCAACGGCCTGACCCTGCTGTTGGACCGGCGCTACGACCCGGGGGACAAGAAGCGCAGCAATCTTCTGCATCTGCTCATGGAAGCCCTGATTCGCATCTTCCAGGATACCCCCCTCGTAGGGAAGAAACATCCCAGCCGCTACCGCCGGCTCGATTGGGACAACCGGGAGCTTATAAAGGCGCCCCCGCAAGCGGACTCGGTCCTGGTTCTCAATGCCGCGGGCTTTCCCCCGGAAGGGGAGGATTGCGACGCCCGCCTCCTGTGCCAGGCCTTTAAGTTGGGGTGGCGGCAATTCATCACCTACGGCTACCAGGGCCAGCGTTTCCTGGGCTGCGGCTTCGGGCCCGGCACCCAAGAGGTGCGCATCGACGCTTACGGCAGCACTGGCGACTACCTGGCCTCGGGCATCGACGGCATGACCCTCCAGGTCCACGGCAACGCCCAGGACCAGTTGGGGCAGATCATGAAGCAGGGCAAACTGGTGGTGTACGGCGACGTGGGCCAGACCTTCATGTACGGCGCCAAGGGCGGAGAGGTTTACATTCTGGGCAACGCCGCCGGCCGACCCCTGATCAACGCGGTGGGCCGGCCCCGGGTGGTGATCAACGGCACCGCCCTGGACTTCCTGGCGGAATCCTTCATGGCCGGCGACGTCTTCCAGGGCGGCGGCTTTGTCATCGTCAACAGCCTGGAGTACGACTCCCGGGGACGCCTGCGGCCGCAACCAACCCCCTATCCCGGCTCCAACCTGTTCTCCCTGGCCTCCGGGGGAGCCCTCTACATCCGCGACCCCTACCAGCAGGTGGTGGAGGAGCAGTTGAACGGCGGCGAAATCGTCCCCCTCACCGAGGCGGACTGGAACCTGATCCTTCCTTACCTCCAGGAAAACCAACGCCTTTTCGACATCGCCATCGACCACGACCTGCTTAGCGTGAATGGGCACCAGCAGCCCCCGGACCAGGTTTACCGTAAGATCCAGCCGCTAAAACAGTCGGTCCTCACCGCGGTGGAGGACTCCTGGGAGTAGCGCAGTCTCACGCCAGGCCGCCAACCTGTAGGGCGGGCACTGCCCGCCATCATCCTCAAAACCAAGTAAGGGCGACCCGGCGGGCCGCCCCTTGTCTAGAGTGATGCTTCATAATTGCTAGGACATTTCAAACTACGGTTTTTAACCCCCCTTTGAAAAAGCTAAGATAAACTACAATAGTAGCAATTAACATCCGGAGGTAAACTGGTGCAATCTCTGTGGCAATGGTTTTTATTGCTATCCCCCACTGGTAAATTATGTGCAGGAATTGGTTTATTTCTTGCCATAATTGGTACATATTATAACTTCGCTCCAAAAATATCTGTTAATATATCTGATTCTCTTAATCCAATAAACCCATTTGCTACAAAGTTTGTAATAAGAAATGATAGTTTGCTTCCAATATATTCAGTCACACCAAGCTTTAAAAACCGCAAAATTACAACCGAAGCTAAAAATTATATAATTGGTTCTGATAGAATAGATAGAGAAAAACCTGTATATCCTATCCCTGTTCTAAATCCTGGAGATTCAACTACATTTATATTACCTTTTCCAATTAATCTAATGTCACCAGTTATCCAAGCAGACATTGAAATAATTGTATCTTATAGACCTGCGTTATCTCCGTTTAAACATGAAAACAGATTTAGGTTTGTTACCGTCCCAGCAATCGACAATGTATTACACTGGCAACCCAAATCCTTATCAGAACAATCAACTAATTTAAGAGAGCCAAACAAATGAACCCAAAAAAGAGTAAACCCAAACCAAATGACAAAGAGCAATCTGCCCGATTTATTGAGGCCGCCGGACAGGTTCAATCTGATAATCCCCAAGAAGCCTTTTAAGGCCAAAAGTGCTCTCTGGCCTCATCGAGTAAACATAATTCTTTGTAATTCCAAATAAATCCAGTGGGATTAGTACGCCTAACAAGATTGTCTAACGATCGCCTATGATATATTCTAGGTTGTCTCCTTTGACATCTTTTTTGCCGTTCAATTTTAATGAAATTTAAATACCATTTAGTAAAATCGTCATCTTCACTGGTTTCTAAAAATATCCCATTCTTTGTAGTAATATCTTTTCTTGCTTCCCAGGCTAAAAAATCAGCTGCCTGTATGGGAATTACTTCTTTATAAGTGGTTCCTTTAGGCAACGGAATAAGCACAACATGACTCCCACAATCTGGAAAAAACCTATCAGTCTCTGCATAGCTTCTGGCTTTTTCAATTTTAGGCCCAAATTTATTTGTTCTATCGATTATTACTTCAACAGGTGTATTAGGCCACCCAATAGATATCGCTGTTACACAAGTATATAAATTAAGCGCATACGCATCTATTTGTAATCGCTTTTCTGCGTTGAACTTATCTAAATCACATAATCTAATAATCGAGGTTATTGGTTTGAGATCACAGAAGGATATATCTTTTGTCAATGATTTAAATAGCTCTATTTTCTCTTGTTTGTTATTCTTAAATTTATCGAAAGGTGGATTATTAGAGGCAAAATCTTTCATGTGGAGATATGGAATATTGTAATGATTTAATGTCCATTTCCATAGCTTTTCAAATATTTCCCATTGCTCAACACTGGCAATATATCCAGCAATTGAGCAAACCTTATGTTGACGATTTTCTTTCTCTCCACTATCATCAACATAGACCTTTAACACGGCCATAATCCAGTGCCTATATGGCGGATTTAAGATCGATAAATAAAATAGGGCAATATGCTTCTCCCTATTGGGGGTCATTTCTGCACCCCCGATGATAATTGTACACCTCTTTATGGGTACGGCAAGGACAACATCCCGTTGCAAAAAGGGGGGCAGGGGGAATTTAAAATAACCTACTGAAATCCCCCTAAATCCCCCTTTTCCAAAGGGGGACTTTAATACCGTTAGCCAGGCCGGTTGCCCGGCGACCGGGGATCTTTCCGGGCTACCCCCTCCCCTTCCATCTTCTGCAGACAGGCATCCGGAGTCTCCCTGGCCCAGCGCTCTTCTCCGGCTCAATTTTCCATTGACATGCAGGAAGCCCGGGGCTTACTATTGTGAATAATTTAACAATAGGCTGCTAAATGTTCTTTCCCGTCTCAGGGGTGGAAGTCAACCCCCTCATCCCCCCCCTCATTGCCCTGGTGATTTCCACCTTCACCTCCATGGGAGGAGTCTCCGGCGGCTTTCTGCTGTTGCCTTTTCAGGTGAGCATCCTCAATTTTACCAGCCCGGCGGTGAGTCCCACCAATCTGGTGTATAACATCGTCGCCATCCCCAGCGGGGTCTACCAATTCATCCGGGAGGGGCGGATGAACTGGCCGGTGGCCTGCATCACCACCGTGGGCACCGTGCCCGGCCTCTATTTTGGGGCGGTGATCCGTACCGGCTGGCTGCCGGATCCGAGACATTTCAAGCTCTTTGTGGGCTGTGTACTGCTTTATATCGGCCTGCGCCTGCTTTATGACCAGACACCTTGGGCCAAACGCAAAAAGGCCAAGATTCAGGAATTTGAGGCCCAAGTGCAGCAGCGCCTCCAACAGGTCCTGCGGGAATCCGGCCAGACCGGCGGCCGCGGCCTGCCGGCGGCGGCCCGGGTGCGGACGGTCCATTGGACTCTGCAGCGGGTCTCTTACGAATTTCTGGGAGAAACCTTCACCTTCAATGGACCGGCCCTCTTCCTCCTGGCGCTGGTGGTGGGCCTCATCGGCGGCATTTACGGCATCGGCGGCGGCGCCATCATCGCCCCCTTTCTGGCCGCCATCTTTGGGCTGCCCATGTATACCATCGCCGGCGCCGCCCTCCTGGGAACCCTGGTCACTTCGGTGGCGGGGGTGGGTATCTATTATGCCATGGGGATCACCCCGGATCTGCCTCTGGGGGTCCTGTTCGGGGCCGGCGGGTTCCTGGGCATGTACCTGGGGGCCCGCCTGCAGACACATTTCTCCGGCAAGGCAATCCGCATCGGCTTGGGGCTGGTCATTTCCGGCCTGGCCCTGAGTTATATCTCAGGATATTTTCTGGGTTGAGTCCGCGGCGGCAAACAGTAACGGGCCGAGGTTTTTTTGTCAAAAACCTTGCCCGACCCTGCTGCAAATAGACATTGAACTGCCATGTATTGGGAATTTTCCGAAAAGGGCATCGTCTTCTTCCCGGACCCGCACCTCATCGGCAACCCCGGTGATTACGGGCTTACGTATGAGGAGGTTTACTTCGAGGCCGAAGACGGGGTGCGCCTGCACGGCTGGTGGGTGCCCAAGGACGGCGCCCCGGCCCTCCTGTGGTTCCATGGCAACGCCGGCAATATCAGCCACCGCCTGGAAAACCTCAACCTGCTGCACCAGTTGGCGGAGGTTCAGGTCTTCATCTTCGATTACCGGGAATACGGCAAATCCGAGGGGCTGATCTGCCGGGAAGGCACTTATAAGGATAGCGCCGCGGCCTACCGCTACGTGACGGCAACCAGGGGGATAGACCCCGCAGACCTGGTCCTCTTCGGCCGTTCCCTGGGCACCGCCCTGGCCGTGGACCTGGCCGCCCGCCTCCCCTGCCGCTCCCTGATCATCGAGAGCGCCTTCACCAACTCCTCAGATATGGCCAAACTCTTCCTGCCCTTCATGTTCGATTGGCGGCCCCGGGTTCCCTATGATAATTTGGGGAAAATCGATAAGATCAGGGCGCCGCTGCTCATCATTCACGGCTCTGAGGACGAGATCATCCCGGTAGAGATGAGCCGGCGCCTGTTTGCCGCAGCCCGGGACCCCAAGGAGCTCTATATCATCCCCGGGGCCCATCACAACGACACCTTTCTGGTAGGCGGCCCGGCTTATTTTGACAGATTAAGCAGGTTTATTCGGCAACTGGCCCAGCAGCCGTGACCGCCCCGGGGAGACTCTCTGGCCGACTTAATTGGCGGCGAGACGCCGCCCCTACCGGCGAGGAGATTTTTTGTAAGGGACAGGGTGAGGGGCGGCTTCGCCTGGTTTTTCGTAGGGGCGGACCCAGGTGTCCGCCGTGTTGGGGCGGGTTTAAAACCCGCCCCTACTGCCCACCATTTCCTAGGGGGCGCACCCATGGGTGCGCCCCTACAAGGCCCCCCTACTTCCCCGGGTTCTTCTGCAGGCGCTGGCTTACCCCCTTGAGCAGAAGCGGCCAGGCGATGGTGGCGTCGCAGAGGACCTCGGCGAAGCGGCCGCCGTCTTCCGTGGAGACGAATTTCCCCCAGGAAACCCCTTCCTTGAAGGTACAGCCGCTCAAGCCGCCCCAATGGGCCGGCTCCGGGCAGATGCGCACCCCATAATGGAAGCGCACTTCGGGGAGGTCGAGCTGCAGCCGGGTCTGGAGCAGGTCCAGGTAGGGGGCCACCTGCTGGGCCCAGTTGCGGGGCACCCCCCCACCGATGGTAAAAATCCCCAGTTTTTTGGCCGTTAGGGCGCGGCCGGCATAGGCCGCCAGGTCCAAAAAGGGATTGAACTTAAGCGACACCGCCCCCAGGGCCTCGGAGAGCGGGCGCCCGGCCGCCAGGGCCCGGCGCACCATATAAACCGCCAGGTCCAGACCCAACTCCGAGTCGGTGAAGGCCGGGATAAATACCGGCACCCCCTTAAGATAGGCGTTTCTCAAGATCCCCGGGGCCTCGCTGTGCTCCGCCAGGTATCTCCCCAGCTCCCGGCAGATAGCCGCGGAGGACCAGACCTGGCCGTGGTCCAGCCCCTCCAACACCTGCCGGAAGACGTCTTCGGCATAGTCCAGGTTGGCCTCCATCTCCAGGGTGTCATAAATGCGGTTGTAACCCTGCTGGAACAGCATCCGGTCGGGAACCTCCTCCGGATACTTGTAATGCACCCGGCCCAGGGTCTCGATAAAGCCGTGGGCGATCAGGGCTCCGGTGCTGACGATCATCTGCAGCCAACCCCGGTCGATCATCTCGCAGATGAGCAGGCCCATCTTGGCCACGCTCATGGCCCCGGAGAAGGTGCCCACCACGGTGCAGTCGGGGTCCCGTAACATAACCTCCAGGACCTCGGCCGCCTCCCCCAGACTGCGGGCGCCGAAGGCGGTCCGCCCCATGGCCCTGAGGAGCTGATCGAAATCCTCAATGGAGTTCAGGTCCAGGGGGGACAGGGGTGTCAGGCCGTCTTGGGCCCCATCATGTAAATCCTCAAGTTTCCGGCGCATAGGTTAGTCCTGTTTTCCGTTTTCCGTTTTCCTTTTCCCGTTTTTCGAAAAAGGCTGCCTGAGCGGGCTGAACTTACCGAAAACCGAAAACCTTTTTTTTTACCGGTAAGGCCCCCCCAGCTCTCCCCAGCCCAGCTTGGTGCGCAGGATCTCAAAGTGGCTGCGCCTGGGGTGCTTCACCAGCTTGACATGGTAGGCGCCCGAGCGCACTTCCAGACGATCCTGCGGCTTCAGGGCGCGGCCCACCTGGCCATCCAGGGTAAGGTAGAGGTCCTGGACCTTTTCATCTTTTTCGTCCAGGGTGACGGCCACGGTCACCGTCTCCGGCAGGATGATGGGCCGGTTACTCAGGGTGTGGGGGCAGATGGGCAACAGGATGATGGTCCCCAGGGTCGGGTAAGCGATGGGCCCGCCGGCGGACATGGTGTAGGCGGTGGAACCGGTGGGGGTGGAGACGATCAAGCCGTCGGCCCGGTAAGTGGTAAGGTATTCGCCGTCGATCCAGGTGGTGAGTTCGGCGATGCGGGCCAGGGCTCCCTTGTTGATCACCGCGTCGTTCAGGACGTTTTCCCGCCAGACGGTCTCTCCCCCCCGGATGAGGCTGACGGACAGGATCATCCGTTCATCCACCTCAAATTTTCCCGGCAAGACATGCTCTTCCAGGCAGGGGTAGAGATCCTCCAGGGTGATTTCCGTGAGGAATCCCAGGCCCCCCATGTTGACCCCCAGGATGGGCAGACCCAGGCCGCCGTAATGGCGGGCGACGCTCAAAATAGTGCCGTCACCCCCCAGGACCACGATGAACTCCGTTCCCGGAGGCAGGGGCGCGATGTCCGGCTCCGGTTCATTTTCCAGGTGGCGGGCCGCCAGCCCCCGGGAAGCGAACCAGGCCAGCAAGGACTGGGCGGCCTGCCAGGCGTCGGCTTTGTGCTTCTTGCTGATAATGGCCAGGGATTTCACTGCGCCTCCCGAGTTGACAATTAACCTGATCTTCGATAATTTTTAAAATATTGCTCTGCAGCGCTGCTGCCTCAATTTTACCGGGAAGGAGTATTAATGCAAGTCGCCAAACGTATCCGCCAGATTCCGCCCTCCGCCACCCTGGCCTTAAACGCCAAGGCCAACCAGCTCAAGGCCCAGGGGGTCGACTTAGTCAACTTTGGGGTAGGGGAGCCGGACTTCGACACCCCGGAAAACATCCGGGAGGCGGCCATTCGGGCCATCAGAGAGGGCTTCACCCGTTACACCCCGGTGGGAGGCATCCCGGAGCTCAAGGAGGCGATTATTCAGAGATTTGCCGCCGACTGCGGCCTCTCCTACCAGCCCGGGGAGATCATGGTCTCCTGCGGCGGCAAACACGCGCTCTACAATCTCTTCCAGATAATGTTCGATCCCGGGGATGAGGTAGTGATCCCGGCCCCCTACTGGGTCTCCTACGTGCCCATGGCCCTGCTGGCCGAGGCCGTGCCGGTGCTCATCCCAACCCGGGAGGCCAACGGTTTCAAGCTCAGCGCCGCGGAATTAAAGGACCGTCTCAGCCCCCGCACCAAGGCCCTGGTCCTCAACAGCCCCTCCAACCCCACCGGCGGGGTGTACAGCCGGCAGGAACTGGAAGCGCTGGGAGAACTGGTTCTGTCGCACGGTCTTTACGTGATCTCCGACGACATTTATAACAAGATCCTGTTCGATGGCGCCAAATTCGTTAATATCGCCATGCTGGCCCCGGAGCTGAAGGCCCGCACCTTCGTCCTGAACGGGGTGTCCAAGACCTACGCCATGACCGGCTGGCGCATCGGCTACCTGGCGGGACCCCGGGAAGGGATCGCGGCGGCCACCAATCTCCAGAGCCAGTCCACTTCCAACCCCGCCTCCATCTCCCAGAAGGCCGCGGTGGAGGCACTTATGGGCCCCCAGGAGGCGGTGGCCTCCATGGCCGCGGAATTCGCCTGGCGCCGGGACGACATCTACCGCCGGGCCCTGTCGATTCCCGGGGTCAAATGCACCAGGCCGGCGGGGGCATTTTACCTATTTCCCAACTTTTCCGCTTATTACCCTAAGTTGCACCCCGGGCCGGGACAGTCCCATTCCCAGGCCCTGGCGGATTACCTGCTGAATGAGGCCCGCCTGGCCGCGGTGCCGGGCATCGAATTCGGGGAAGACCAATGCCTGCGGTTTTCCTATGCCACCTCCCGGGAGCGCATCGCCACCGGCTTGAGTCGCATTCAGGAAGCCCTGGAGAAGTTGGGGAGGTAAAGGGGGCGCAGAGGGGGGAAGAACAGGGGCCAGCGCGGCGCGGTTTTTTAAGATAGGTCGAGCCGCGCTGTCCGTTCAACTCAGGGAAAGAAAATTTAGCGGCCGGCTGCCTGCCGCTTGGAAGCCTTCAGCGGATTGACCTTCTGGACCGTCTCTTTTTTGCCATTTTTGGCGTGGGTGGCCAGATTACAGGGGCCCCGACGCCATTTGGCTTCAGGATCGGGAAAAGAACCGCAGAAGCTGGCCTCTTCAAACGGGAGAGTCCGCTCGCAGCCGCCACAGGCGTCCACCACGGGCTTGCATTGGCCGCCGTTGAACGAACAGCCTTTTTTGGTCATAAAGGTGCAATCCACCCCGGATTTAACACTAACGCAGTGCATGGCCGTAGCCCTCCTTCAATCATAGAAAATCTTTTATTTATATACTAAATTTATGATTTTTGTCAAGAGATACGCGCCTGCTTCTCCGAAAAAATATATTTTCCCTGGATTTCTCCGCTAACCCTGCCGCCCCCGGTAGTGTCCGCCAACCAAATTGCGAGGAGAAGATTACCCTATCTCGCAGTTAAACTCTAGGCCATGGTAATTTCAACGATATCAACATATTATATCGATGCCACCCAATCCCCCTCCCCCCCCCCGCCGTAGGGGCGAGGTTTCGGTGGGGCAGGCGTCCCTGCCTGCCCTGGTTGGCTGGCACGGAGGTCCGCCCCACCTACCGGCGAGGGGATTTTTGGTAAGGGATAGGATGAGGGATGGCTTTGCCTGGTTTTTCGCAGGTGCGGGTTTTAAATCCGCCCTCCTTTTTTCCCCCTGGTGCGCCATGCGCACCCTACATTAAGTGGCCGCCGAAGCTCCGGAGCCTATGGCCCAGGCCCCGCAAAGGCAATCCCGGCCCTGGATGCCCCTCCCCTTCCTGGGCGGCGCGCCAATCCTCCCCGGCCGCATTGACAGGCCGAAGTCGGTGTTTATTTTAAGGACGAAACCCTTTGCGGAAAAGGATGCCCATGGCAGCCCATGTAGGGTGGGCACTGCCCACCATATCCCTTAGAGATTCCCTCGGCGGGCGGGACGCCCGCCCTGCTCCCTTTCAGTAAAAGGATGCCCATGCCAGCCAAGACCTTAAAGGATTACCAGGCAAAACGGGATTTTCGCCGCACCCCGGAGCCCTCGCCGGGGGAGCGGGAGGGGTCGGTGGAACCCATCTTCGTGATCCAGAAACATGACGCCAGCCACCTCCATTACGACTTTCGCCTGGAGGTGGACGGGGTCCTGAAATCTTGGGCCATCCCCAAGGGACCCTCCACCGACCCCCAGGAGAAACGCCTGGCGATACCCACCGAGGACCACCCCCTGGAATACGCCGGCTTTGAAGGGGTCATCCCGGCAGGAGAGTACGGCGGCGGCGCCGTGCTGGTCTGGGACACCGGGAAGTTCCGCAATATCACGGAGAAGAAGGGGGTGGCTATTGACCTCCCGCAGGCCTTGGCCCACGGCCACCTCAAGGTTTGGCTGGAGGGGCAAAAGCTCAAAGGCGGCTATGCCCTGACCCGGTTCAAGACGGGCAAGGACGAGGCCTGGCTGCTGGTAAAGGCCGACGACCCGGAGGCGGATGCCTCCGCCGACGTACTGCGGACCCGGCCCGAATCGGTCCTCAGCGGCCGCACCCTGGAGGAGATTGCCAGGTGATTATAGGTGAATCAACAGTTGCAAAGTAAATCATGAGCCCCGGGCTCGCCCGTAAATCATGAAAATATAACGCTGCCGCCCCGGATCCGCAGCATCCTGCCAAGGATCTCCGATTGACCCAGGCGGAGATTTTCCTTGACAGGGAGAAGTAAATCCTATATATAGTAGTCTTAAATAATCCGGGTGCCCAATATAGGGCATAATAGGGAAGCCGGTGCAAGTCCGGCATGGTCCCGCCGCTGTAACCGGTGACGAAACCTGCATAAGGCCACTGTCTCACTGAAGTGGGATGGGAAGGCGCAGGCGGTAGGAAGAACCGGAAGTCAGAAGACCTGCCCGGATGAAGGCTTAAGCCCCTACGAGGCATGCGGGCGGTAAGCTGCATTAAGGATAAAGAAGCAGGGTGCAATCCTTAAGTCATGATGACTTAAGGATTTTTTTTTGTAAAAAGCCGATCCGGAGCCGCGAGAGCAGCACAAAAACTGCAAAGTTTGCCGGAACTGGCTGGCGTGGAAATTCCTGCTAAAATGAGGATGGGAAAGGAGGCGGTAAATGCATATTGAAGATGGCATTTTAACTGCGCAGGCGTGTGCCGCTTATTATGCCGCCACCGCGGCCATGATGGTGCCCGGGGTCATGGAAATCAAAAGAAGGGTTAAAGAAAATTTATATTATAAGCCGTTTCTCGCCATGGTGGGAGTAGCCGTGTTTGTGATTTCGGCCATGCATCTGCCGGTACCCGTGACCGGATCGTGCTCTCATCCCTGCGGTACTCCGCTGGCCGCGATTATCGTAGGCCCCTTCGCCACCGTGGTGATTTCCGCCATCGTCCTTTTTTTCCAGGCGATATTTCTTGGACATGGCGGGATCACGACGATCGGCGCCAATACCGTTTCCATGGGAATTGCGGGTACGTTTATCGGCTTCTTCATCTGGAAACTCTTCAGGATGTTTCATTCCCCGATTTGGCTGGCCGCGGGTTTAGCGGGATTCTGCGGTGACCTGGCCACTTACCTGGCCAGTGCTTTGCAGCTTGCCCTCAGCCTGCACGGGAATGTGCCGCTAATTAAGCAGTGGCTGATATTCTTTATGGGCTACGGCCCCACCCAGCTTCCTTTAGCAATTGTGGAGGCGATATTCACCGCGGTGGTGGTTCAGGTGATGGTCGCCAGGCGCCCGGATCTGATCCCCGGCGTCTTGATGGAGAGCGAGAAAGCAAAAATTGAAAGGAGCAAGTATGCCCGCTGAAACGCTGAAGACCCAGCAACCTGCCGTTGCCTGGTTTGACGGCTTCACCAAAGTGATGCTCTTGGTGATGTTCATTTTCCTGACAGGCATATTCATATCCGGCAAGTACATGGCCAGTCACAAGATGGAAGGCAACGGCACCGACGATAAAGTCAATGCGATGGCATCCGAGATCACCGGCAGCAAATCTCATCCGTTCGTGGAGCTTCCGGGGGACGCCGAGGTCGGAGCTTTTTCCATCGCCAATTTCTTCGTAGGAATAATTGTGGGGCACCAGTGGACCGTGCTCTTCGGTAACAAGGCCAGGAAAGAGGAAACGCCGTAGGACGAGGCAGGCAATAACGATGGACCTGGATTTTTTCAAATCGGTCGGTATCCTGGACACGCCATTGCGGCGCCTGGACGGGCGTGTGAAGACGGTGTTTTTCCTGGTGGGCATTATTGTTGCCGCGGTGGTAAGTCACTGGTATTTGGCAGCCGCCTTATGGCTGGCTGCCCTTGCCATATACTCTACGTTGCGTCTGCCCTGGCGCCTCCTGGCCCTACGTTTGGCCATCCCCTTCGGAGTCGCCTGGCTGGTTTTGCTTACCCTGCTCTTTACCAATGGCAGCCATCCGCTGGTGACTTTGCTCAGTAAGCCTTTTGCCTTGGTGATTTATTCCGAGGGTATCGAGCGCGGCATCTTAATTATGCTGCGGATTCTGGCGGCCGTGACGCTGGCCTGCGTGCTTTCCTGCAGCACGCCCATGGTGGAGATCCTGGAGACCTTGCGCATCTTCAAACTTCCGGACATCATAGTCGATATTGCCGACATGATGTTCCGCTATGTTTTCATCATGGCGGAAGTGGGTCGCAATATGCACCAGGCCCAGATGTCCAGGACAACTCGCAGGCTCCCTTGGATGGAACGGATCCGCCATGCCGGGAACATCGCCATACATGTCATCACCAAATCCCTGGACCACAGCACCAAAATATACAATGCCATGCTCTCCCGAGGCTACAGCGAGGAGAATACGGCTCCGCTATATTTCAGGGGGCCGGTTCCCTCCCCGGATTTGCGCCTGGGCCTGCTTTTAACTGCCTTGCCGCTCATGGTTCTGACCATTAACTGTTTGGTTTAGGAGAGGAAACAGCAATGAGCCTTATCGAGGTCCAGGAGGTTGGCTACTCATATACGGGCGGATTTGCAGCCCTCCGTCAAGTGAGCCTGAAAATCGAAAAAGGCGAGCGGATTGCGGTGATTGGACCAAACGGTGCCGGAAAAACTACGCTGTTTAACACTTTTAATGGGCTTTTAGAGGCCTCCCCCGGCAGGGTTTATATTGACGGACTCTTGGTTGAAAAAAAGAACTTATATCAGATACGCGCCAAGGTCGGGATGGTTTTCCAGGATCCGGATGACCAGCTTTTCAATGCAAGCGTGCGGCAGGAAGTGGCCTACGGGCTAATGAATATGCGGGTCACCGGAAAGGAGCTGGACCATGCGGTCAATTGGGCTCTCGAGGCCGTCGGCCTAGGTGGCTACAGCGAGAAGAGCCCGCACAATCTGAGCGGAGGCGAGAAGAAAAGAGTGGCGCTGGCCAGCGTTCTTGCCATGAAGCCCGATGTACTCGTGTTGGATGAGCCCACTGCCGCGCTTGATCCCCAAGGAGCGAGCAGTCTCGTGATGCTGCTCAACAAAATCAATAAGGAAATGGGCATGACACTGATATTCTCGTCCCACGATGCAGATATCATCCCACTGTTGGCGGATCGGGTTTATCTGATGAATGCAGGAGAAATCATCCTTTCGGGTACCACCGCGGAGGTGTTCGCCCAGAAGGATATTATCCGCAAGATCGGCCTGCGGCTCCCTCGGGTTGCCCATTTGATTGAAATACTCGGCAAGCAAGGCTGTCTGCGCACGGAACAGCTGCCGCTCACCATCGGACAGGCAAGGCAGGTGCTGGAAAAAGTCTGCGGTATAAATGGCCCAGGCAAGAAGGAACGCAATCTGGACCTGGGCAGGTGTTTGAAAGATTAAGCTGCATCCAGAGCGTGACTCCGGGTAAGATCAAAAAAGAGAGCTTTGAGATTGTCACGGAAAATGATCCTAAAGATGCAATCATGAAAGTCCCCATAGTTCTGACAGCCTTCGGCACCACCACCTCAGCCCGGCAGTCTTATACTCACCTGGATACCCACATCCGGGCAGCCTTCCCTGCACATGAAGTTCATTGGGCTTTTTCTTCTCGTATGGTGCGGGACTTTGACCAACAGCGCCGGGGGCGGAAGTGGAAAGGTCCGGGAGAACTGCTGGAGGAATTGCAGGCCCGGGGGTTCGAGTGGGCGGTGGTGCAGGCCGTGCATCTCGTAGCCGGGCACGAATTTTATCGCCTGGTGGAAGAGGTGCATGCCTGCGGGATACGCACGGCCATGGGACTGCCGCTCTTGTGGGCCCCGGAGGATTACGGCGCTTTTCTGGAAGCACTGGCCCCTAAACTGGACGCCGCAGGGCGCGAGGAGGCCATCATCTTGGTGGGACATGGCAGCGATCACCCTAGTTGGGCCACGTACCCGGCATTGCAATACCTGGCATCCGGGCGGTTCGGCCACCAGGTCCACATCGGCGTCCTGGAAGGCCCCCCTTCCCGGCAAGAGGTCATCGCCCGGGTGGTCAAATCCGGCCTGAAGCGGATACGGTTGCTGCCCCTCATGCTGGTGGCGGGACGTCATTTCCAGGAAGATCTGGCTGGGCCGGGAGATTCCTGGCAAACCGCGCTGCAAAAAGCCGGCCTGACCGTTACCCTGGAGGCCACCGGCCTGCTGCATTACCCGGGAGTAATTAAAATTTTTCAAGAGCACCTCATCAATGCCCTGGACGTTATACCTGGCCGGATTCAGGAGCGATAAAATAAAGGTTTTTGCATGAATCAGGTCATCACGCCTCGGTTGAGAGGGCAGAGAGAGATCGTGAATATTTATCTGGAACATCTGATCCAGGCACTGCAAAACTTAGAGGAGGTGCTATGAGGAGCGGGCTGATCGTCTATCTGGTGGGTGAGGGGGAATTGCCGGAAGGCTTTGATCTGGCAAGCTGCTGTAAGGAAATCGGCTTCCCGGCCGATCGAGTGGCACTGGTGGGCTCCAGGCAAGGATTCTTTGAGGTGGACGATGCCTGGCATTACCTGTTTACCCAGGGTTACGGGGACATCAAACTCTTAGTGGCGCAAACAGACCAAAAATATTTGCGGCCTCTGCACCCACTGGTTCGACTGAGCGGATAAGAAAACGGGCAGGAAAAAGGGAAAGCCACGAACGCTCATCCGGTCTTCAGACCAGATACGGCCTTCGTGGCTTAATGGTTGCGGACCCGTGGCTTTCCGTTAATGGCAGCACTGATGCTCGTGGCTGTGATGGCCCTCGTCGTGGGTATGCTCATGGTCATGGACGGTGGCCTCATGCCGGTGCTCGTGGCCGTCGTGGGCATGGGTCTCGGCCCCGTGGGCATGTTCGTGCTCATGTTTGTCCTTGCTGTGGCAGCACATGCGGTATCACCTCCTTTTTACTATATCTTCAATATATATTATAAGTCGGCTGCGGCTGATGTCAATAACCGCGCCGCGGTGCCTGCCTGCGGTGTTTAATTATCTCTAACACCAGAATATTAATCATAAGCCAGGAGAATGCTGCGCTATAGCCCCCAAGAACGTCTGTCAGCCAATGCACGTTTAGATAGATGCGGCTAAATCCAATGAGGAGTATTAACCCGGTACATAAAATGAAAATTAAACTCCTTAACCAGTTATTTCTTATAAATTTCCAGGTTAAATAAATCATGAACCCATAGACCAGCATCGCCTCAAAGGAATGACCGCTGGGAAAACTGTATCCCTGCGTACTTACTATCTGCGGCAGGGGCCGGGATCGGTGGAAAAAGTTTTTTAAGAAAGAAATGAGGCGTTCGCTTAACAAGATACTTATTAGAAGAGAGATAATGGTCCACCATTCTTTTATTAATAATAGAATAACGATGACTAATCCTGCCAACCCCCAGGTAACAGTTCTGGTAGCAAGAAAGGTAATATGTGTCATGAATGTGGTTAGCGTGGGGTTGACTATTACTTCCACCAGCCGCTGCATCTTGAAATCGAGATAATACAAACTGCCTCGATTGATCCAATCTGCCGCGATCATGCCGAAAGAAAAAAGTCCAAGAAGCAGGCCAGTCAGAGTTAGCGTCAGCTTCAGTCCATACCAATGGTCCTGGGCAAAACGACCTTTTACCAACTCCCAACCTTGCGTCATCTGCTTACCTTTTTATCCATCTAGTGTGATGCTTCATAATTGCTAGGACATTTCAAACTAGGGTTTTCTTAACCCCCCTTTGGAAAAGGGGGGCAGGGGGGATTTAAAATAACCTCCTGAAATCCCCCTAAATCCCCCTTTTCCAAAGGGGGAGTATAATACCCTTGGAATTTAGGTTTTCAGTTGATTTAATGCCATATTATTTACGAAGCACAACAATAGAAAACGAAACTGATCAAAATCTAGAAATTCAACTTATTCCCTCGGGCCCCTGGGGTCAATCATGGAGGTGATAATGCCGGTGATCACCATCGTGAGCGTGTTTGTGAAAGCGTGGATCGATCAAATTCACGCGGAAGAGCAGGTCTCGGTCGGAGAGAAGCTCCGCAGGGGTCCCATTGGCCACCACCCGATGATCCTCATCGAATATTAGGACGCGATCGGCAATCTCTTCAACGATATCCAGGTCATGGGTAGCCGTGATGAGCGTTTTGCCAAACTTGCCAAACTGAGCCAGCAGGTCAATCACCCACCGCCGGGTGCGCGGGTCGAGAGCTGCCGTAGGTTCATCGAGCAGCAACACGGCTGGATTGGTGGCCACTACCGAAGCCAAGGCCACCTTCCTTTTCTCTCCCCCGCTCAGTTTGAAAGGCGGCCGGTCCTTAAGGCCCTCCAGGCCAAAAAGTTCCAGGACTTCCGCAACGCGCTGCCGCACTTCCGCTTCGCCCAGTCCCAGGTGCAAGGGACCAAAGGCAATCTCCTCCCACACGGTGGCTGAAAAGAGTTGCGTTTCAGAGTTTTGAAAAACGAACCCCACCCGCCGCCGGAATGCATGATTGAAGCCGTCGTCGTTTAAACTCTTCTCCTGCAATGGCTGGCCGAAGGCCTGGATGACCCCTTCTTGAGGAAAAATCAGCCCATCTAGAACTTTAAGCAAGGTCGATTTGCCCGACCCGTTGGCGCCCAAGAGAACAATCCGTTCCTGCTCTTGAATGAGCAGGTCCAGGTCCAGAACCCCGATTTCCCCACCTGGATAATGGTAGCCCACCTTTTCCAGGAGAAAGACCGGCGCGCTGGCAGTCTCAGCCGAGGACACGGTCACCTCCCACAAACAAAATGGCGATCATGAACACCAAAACAATCCAGACCCAATCGCTCCGCTTCATCTCAAACCGGAGCAGCGACTTGGGGACCCCCGCATAGCCGCGTGCCAGCATGGCGCTGTGCACCTCTTCACTCAAGGCCGCCGTCTTGCTCCATAGATTTCCCATGGCGGAAGTGACAAACCGGCGCTCTTCACGGGAGTTCGCCCGGCCTACCAGGCGGCTCCTGCGGGCCATGAACATGTCACTGCTCGTATTTAGCAAGAGAAAAATATACCGGTAAGTCATCTCCAATACGGTGAGAAATACCGGGGGAATCCGCAGTACGCTTAACGCTTTCAGCAGTGTATGCCAGCGGGTGGTGAGGGTCAGCAACACGGCCAGAGAAACGGAGGCGCCCACTCTTAGTATCAGCAGTACCGCGGCTGTAACCCCTTCTTTGGTTATGGCCAGCTCCGGGGGAATGGTCCAGTAACCCAGTTGCAGCGGCTGGCTCCAATGAAACAACACCAGGAGCGGGGTCCCGGGCCGCACCACATTGAACAGAGTGGGAAAGACCACGATCCCTGTAAACAGCAGCACCACAATCCATACCCTTTTGGCGAAAGTTCCGAGCGGTACCCGGGAGCTCTGGGCCAGCCAGAAAAACCATAAATTGAACAGGACCAACGAGAAAATATGATGGCACAATCCCACTATCCCGATTAGAAAGAGGATCGTCACCAGTTTGGCGCGAGGATCCAATCCCTGCAAAAGACCCTGGCGGCTGGCGAGATACTCGGAAAAAACCTCGTTCTTGAGGACTTCGGTGATCGCCTGCAAAGTCTTTTCCAGGAAACCGCGTTTAGAAGAACGCCTGGCTGCCGCCTGGGGCATAGGCGCTGGTGTTTTCTCTTGCAGCCATGACGGAACTGACCCCATGGTGGGCATCAAGTCAGCACTCCCTTGGTTTCAATTCTGTCCCTTGCTCTCTGCGAGTTGGAATCGCCAGAATAAATAAGTGAGCAGGGAGATGATGCCAACACCGAGGATGGCGCAAAGGATATAGATGAGGGCCGCAGACCAGAAACTCTCAAGGCCGGGGAGGGAATAATCGCCGAAAGGGGCATGTGACCAGGTGTCAGCCAGGCGTTGCATCCCGGAAGGAATGAAACCGAGCATCTTCTGCAACTCTTCGGCTCCCCACTCCCCCCAAGCCGTGCCGCCGGCCAGCAACCCCAAAGGAGACAAGACGATCAGGACTCCCAGCGCCCACCAGAACTTCCGATAGCTAACGGGAGTTGCTGGAGCGGCCGCGGCTGACCAGGCCTGAATCTGCAACAGATCTACGTTGTAGGATTGCAGGTAGCGGACCACCAGTGCGGTAACCACCGCTTCCAAAGGGCCGGCGAGAACGAGGTGGGCAAACAGCATGGCCGGGACCGCGACGCTGAGCGAGTAGGGGCAGTAGAGCGGGACGCCATTGCCGGTGTGGAACAGAATGGGCTGCAGTCCCAGCTCCACTCCCGCACTTAGAGCCGCCGCATTGATCCCCAGGTAAGCTCCTATTGCTGCTCCGACCCAGCGGCGTTTGGCGTTAAGCTCACTTTGGCCGCTAATCAACCGGTATACGCCATAGGAAATAAAAGGGAGAACGAGCGCCATGTTGAAACAATTGGCGGTAAAGGTCCAAATGCCTCCGTCACCAAAGAGCAGGGCCTGAATGGCGAGGGCAATGGTAACACAAATCATGGTGGCCCACGGTCCCAGCACCACGGCGAGCAGCCCGCCTCCCACCGCATGGGCGCTGGTGCCGCCGGGGATGGGCACATTGTACATCATTATGGTAAAGGAAAAAGCCGCCCCGATGGCCATCAAAGGAACGTATCTGGATTTGAGCCAGTTCCTCACCTTCCGGGCCGCCGCCACCCACGCGGGGATCATCACCAGGCCGAAGCTCACGCACGTCGAGGGACTCAAATACCCGTCGGGAATATGCATGATTAATCCTCCTTATCGTTCCAGGACATCATTGCATGGAAATCTCGGCAAAATATCCTGGCCTAAAAATTATAATACAGGCTGCATATGGGGGTGTATTTCCGGCTGCCGGCCTTCCCCAACAGGTCGAAGGACGAACCGGCGGAGACGGCCCATTTTTCGTTGATTAGATATTCGACCCCCGGCAGCACCCCTAAGAGGGTGGAGGGCGATTGGAAGCCTTGGGGAGTAGAAATGTTGGTCCAGGTCCAGGTGCTGTACATTTCCGCCAGGAGCACCCACGACTTACTGAGGGGATATTCGGCCGCCAGGTTGAAGGTCACATACTCCCGGGAGCGGACCGCGTCATTATTCGAGGTGAAGAGGTTGGCCGGACTGTTCAACCAGATGTTGCTGTATAGCAAGAGCGGTTTCAGCCATTTGTACAGGTTGACGCCACTGATGAAGTTGAAAGATCCGGTGCCGACGGCGTCCTGGTTTAGAAAATGCGAGTTGAGGTTCGAGGCGTGGCCGCTGGGAAAGCCCGCCCCTCCCACCAGGGAGACTGCCGGCCGCGTATCCTCTTCCGGCAAGACCAGATATTTGGCCACCGCGGTAATGTCCCCAATGCCGGCGTAACTGGCGGAGCGCTCGCCATTGGGGCCGGCGGCGCTTCGATCCAGATGGTTGGCCCAGTCAACGATGAAGGGCGCAATAATGTAAGTCTCCAGGTTTTTGGCGGGGCCGTAAGTAAATTTAACCGGCATATTGAAGGTATAAAAGTCCCCATGGGCGCTGACGTAGCGCCAATTGGGGGAGAAATTGCCTTGATAAAAGGACAGGCCCCCGAGAACCTGCAGGCTGGCGTGATGCTCATCGATGGGAATGCAGGTGTCGGTGATCAAGGGGCCGCAGGTGGTGGGCGCCTCTTCCTTCTTTTCTTCCCCGCCCTCCTCCTTCTTCTCTTCTGCGGCCTCTTCCTTCTTTTCTTCCGGAGACCCCTTTGGATTTTCCATCAGGGGCGCGGCCGGGCCTTGGGCCGAGGCCGGCGACCAGGCCAGGGTCCAATGAAACCCCAGAACCATGGCCAGGACTAACCAAAGCGTTTTGCGTGCCGCTGAGTTGTTCATAATTCCCCCTTCCTGCAACATGATTGATCTATTTCAGGCCGCCGGGCCCCTGACCTCGCCAGGTTAAACCGTACTTAAGCGAACCTCAAGTTCTGCTATCCTGCAGTTGGCTTTAGGCGACTTAGCGCGCTGCCTGGCGTTATTTCTCTTTCAAAATGATTTTATGGTCCACCAGGTTCAGCCGCTGGATGTCACCCTTAATAACTTTTTGCTCTCCGAAGATATTGACCAAACGCAGGCCGTCGCCTTCGGGCTCAATGATGTCCACATCCGGCAGCAGCAGTTCCTCCTGGCCATTTCTCAGAACATAGGCAGCAGCTTCACACATTTTTAAGAAACTCCTTTAATCGTCCGGTAATCGCCTTTTCCAGCAAATAGGGCAGGGGTTCTGGGATGAATCCTGCAATTTCCATCCTTGTCCCGGTTAGGGGCAGGAGAATCTTAACAGCCGGGGCCGCGGCCATGGCCTCCGCCCGTTGTCCACATAAAAAAAGCCACGAATACCCGGCGCCTTCAAGCGCCCAGGCCTTCATGGCCATTAAATTCAATTACCTGATTATGGTTTCCAGGGTTTCATACCCTGAGTAATGGATTATTTATTACTAGAGACATTGACGGAAGTAAAGGAAAAAATATTCTAGCCTGATTATGCCGCCAGGATTGCCTGAAATAAGTATAACTATATGATATAATGAGGAATAATATGAACTTTTAGGGGGTCCAAGATGCTCAACAATGGTGAAAGCCGGAAAGAGGTAATCCAGCCGGATTTTAACCGGGCTATCAGGATCGTCCTTAGGCTCCCCAGCAGTGAGGTATCTTGGATCTGGGGGTGCGGGTATGCTCAAATTTTTGAAAAAATTACTTTTTCAAGGGAATTTGTGCTATCATGGCGCCCGATGAGAGGATTCGGCTCCAAGAACAGAAACCTTCCGGGATTTTCCCCGGGCAAAGAGGTCCCAAAAACCATTTTTAAACTGCGGTGGCCAGGGCTGCCGCATAATCCCGGATTGTCTAGTTGGCTGGCACGAGACCGGCGCAGGGAGGAAACCATGCGGAAAATTCTGGGAGCGGCCGTGCTGGTTACGGCATTGGGCCTGGCCTTCGGGGCGCAGGCGCAGATCATCATCAGCGGCAATGACGAAAAGGCAAACTACAACAACGACGCCGGGCAGTTGGTCGTCGCTCCGCCAGGCAAAGACACGGTGTCGATCATAGACATCCGCAACCGCACCCAGCCGCACATCGTCGCTACGCTGCCGCTGATCAACACCATCATCGGTCCGCCGACCAACCTCGCCGTCACACCGGACGAGAAGCTGGCGATCGTCGTCAATTCGATCGACACGGTGCAGGACGGCGACAAGTGGAAAAACGTGCCGGATGACAAGGTGTTCGTCATTGATCTCACGGCGAAGCCGCCGGCGATCATCGCCACGCTGCACGCCGGAAAACAGGCCTCGGGCATAGCGATCAACCGTACCGGCACCTTGGCGCTGATCGCCAACCGCGCCGACAACACGGTCAGCGTGCTGACGATATCCGGCAAGGACGTCAAGGTCGTGGGCTCGGTGGCGCTGGCGCCCGCTGGCGCTCCGAGCCAGCAGCTTTCGGCGGTGGCGATCACGCCTGACGGCAAGCGCGCCCTGGTGGTCAAGGCGATGGCCAACAAGGTCGCGCTGCTCGACATCGACGGCACGACGGTTACCTACAAGGGCTACGACATGACCACCGGCGTCTTCCCTTACAACGTGCAGATCACGCCGGACGGCAAGCTCGGCCTGGTCAACAACAACGGCAACGGCGGCGCGGCCGACGGCCAGGTCGACACGGTGGCGGTGATCGACATGGAGATGAATCCGCCGCGCGTGGTGGATCAGGTCATGGTGGGCGACAGTCCGGAGGGATTGGCGGTGAGTCCAGCGGGCGGCTACGCCGTCTCGCTGCTGACCAACGGCTCCGGCAACGTTCCCAAGAGCGCCTTCTTCCACCACGAGCATTCGATTGCGGCGCTGCTGAAGATAGAAGGCAAGAAGGTGCGCAAGGTGTCGGAAACCGAGGTCGGCGGGCTGGCCGAGGGCATCGTCTTCAGCCCGGACGGGAAGTATCTCTATGTCGCCAACTTCCTCGATGCCGATATCACCATCCTGCGTCGCCAGGGCAACAAGCTGGTGTCTGTGGGTTCGCTCAAGCTGCCCGGTCATCCCGCGTCGATGCGCGGCAATACACCCTGAACGTTTAGCTTAGAGACGGCGCGGCGACGTCCGCTTATGGCACCAAACAGACTTGCCCGCCGCACGGACGAATGTCCGTTAACATCTCCAAAACCAGCGGGGCCATGCGCATCCTGGATTACTGCGCCATTCAGGTTGACGAAGATGTGGCTCCCGCGGGGGATTGGCCCCCCGCTTTCGCCTCCAGGCAGGCTAGAATAATCTTCAGGCCGGCATTCTCCAACCAGACGATCCCCTGGCCGCCGCCGGTTCCATGATTATCTTGAGAACATGAACCTGGTGGCGGCCTTAATGGAGCCCGCGGCTTACCCGGAGCCCACCTCTCAGGTGCTGCTGGTCCAGACCCACATCTCCTATGTCTTCCTCACCGACCGCTTCGCCTACAAGGTTAAGAAGCCGGTGGATCTGGGGTTTCTGAACTTTACCACCCTGCGCCGGCGCCACCATTATTTGCACGAAGAACTTCTCCTGAATCGCCGTCTCTGCCCGGAGATCTACCTGGAGGTCCTGCCCATCACCTCTCCCCGGGGTTTTTCTTCAAAGGTGCGCCTGGGCGGGCGGAGCCAGCCCCTGGATTACGCCCTGAAGATGGTGCGCCTGCCCCAGGAGCGCATGATGGACGAGGTCGCTGACCGGGGGGAGCTGCGGCAGGAACACCTGGACCGCATCACCGCCCGGCTGGCGCCCTTTTACGCCCAGGCAGCCACCGGCCCCAGGATCAACAAGTTCGGGGAGCCGGCCATCATCGCCTATAACCACCAGGAAAATTTCTCCCGCATTGAGAATCTGGTGGGTTCGGTGATTTCCCGGAAGCTGTTTGACCGCATCCGGAATTTCGCCGGCGCTTTCCTGAAGCAGCACCGGGCCCTGTTTTTGCGGCGCATCCGGGAAGGCCGCATCCGGGACTGCCACGGCGACCTGCACATGAGGAACATTTGCCTTGCCGATCAGGTATATATCTTCGATTGCATTGAATTTAATCCCCGATTCAGATATGGTGATGTGGCCGCGGATGTCGATTTCCTGGCCATGGACCTGGATTTTCACGGCTTCCGCGAGTTGAGCCGCCACTTTGTGGAACATCTGGCCCGGGCCGCCGCAGACCCGGAACTCTTGCTGATGCTTGATTTTTACAAGTGCTACCGGGCTTGCGTGCGGGGCAAGATCGCCGCCTTCACCGCCCAGGACCCGGAACCGGCCCCGGAAGCCAGGACCCAGGCCCTGCAGATGGCAAAGGCCTATTTCCGGCTGGCCGGAGAGTATGCTGAGGAAGGGGCGCGGTGGGTTGCCTAGTGGTGATCTTCGGCCTGATGGGCGCCGGGAAGACTACCCTGGCCCGGGCCCTGGGCCAGGCCCTGGAATGGCCGGTCATCGAGAGCGATCGGGTGCGCAAGGCCCTGGCGGGGATAGCCCCCGGCGCCCGGGCCAAATTGGCCTTTGGTCAGGAGATTTACGCCGAGGATTTCTCGGCCCGCACCTACGGGGAGATGCGCCGCCTGGCCGCGGCGCAGCTAACCGCGGGGGGTGGCGTCATCCTGGACGGCTCCTTTAAGCGGGCCGGGGACCGGGAGCGGGTGCGGCAACTGGCCCGGGAGCACCGGGCGCCAGTGGTCTTCGTTTATTGCGCCTGCCCCCCGGAGGAGGCCCGCCGGCGCCTGGGGATCAGGCTCACCGACCCCCAGGCGGTTTCCAACGGCCGGGTGGAGCTGTTCGAGGCCCAGGCCAGGGATTTTGACCCCCTGGGGCACGAGGACCGGCCGCTGCTGCGTTTGGACACTCAGCAGGAGCCGGCGCTGCTGCTGGAGGAACTTCAGAAATTTGTTGAAGCGTATCTATGAGGAATATTTTTCTAAAGCTCCCCCGAGGAAACCAAACCACACGGATATCTTCCCAAACCACTTATTTTGAGGGAAAATAACCGTATGGTCGGATTAATCATTTCCCGAGACCCCGCCCTCTGGCAGCGTTCCAGACTAGATTTTTCTCGCGCTGGTTTGAGAAAAGCGCCGCGGAGCCCTGAAACCCTGATTTCTTTTTTAAGGTGAAGGAGAGAGGATTATGGAAGATTCCAACGTTTTGGTGGACCGGCAGGAGCAAATCGGCATCATTACCCTGAATCGCCCGCAGGCCATGAACACCTTCAACGTTCCCTTTGCCCGGGAGCTAAATGCCGCCCTCTGGGAAATGGAGCAGGACCCCGGCATACGGGTAGTGGTGATCGACGCCAATGGCAAACATTTTTCCGTGGGGATTTCCCTGGATGAATTCAAGGGGAAAACCAATAATGAATACCGCGAGTTCATTCGGCTGATGGATGAACACAATCACACCATCGCCAGGATGAAAAAGCCGGTCATTGCCTCGGTCAAGGGGTATGCCCTGGCCAATGGCGCCGGGCTGTCCTTTGCCTGTGACCTGACGGTGGCCGCGGAGGACGCCAAATTCGGGACCACCGCCATCAATGTCGGCCTCATCTGCCTGGGTCCGGCGGGGCCGTTGGTCCGCAATGTCGGCCGCAAAAAGGCCCTGGAGATGGTGCTTACCGGAGATATGATCACTGCGGCCGAGGCACAGAGATTGGGACTGGTCAACAAGGTGGTGCCCAGTGATCAACTGGAGGAAGCCACCCTGGAACTGGCCAAAAAATTGGCCAGCAAAAGCCCTCTGGCCTTGCAGGCCGGCAAGGCCGGAATTTATGGGATGCAAGATGTTCCTTACGACCAGGCCCTGAACCTGCTGAGCGACCGGTTTGCGGCTCTGTGCTGCACAAAGGATGCGGAGGAAGGCGTGAAGGCCTTTATCGAGAAGAGAACCCCGATATGGCGCGAGTGCTAACCCCGGCAGAGTCCATGGGAGGATCCCGCCGTCTGGCAGGGTAATACAGATGAGCCTCGAAGAAATAATGAAAGGCCATGGTTTCAATTTCTCGGCCAGTTGCGCCGGGAAAGCCGCGTATACGAAATGGATAAAATACCAAGGCAAGCGCGCCTATATTACCGTCAACGACGCTAGCGGGGAGAGCTTTCCCGCCACCCTGGAGGAACCCGTACGGGTGGCCATCCATGATCTCCGTTCCGGGAACGAAGTTGAGCCGGGCCGCGAAGTCAGTTCATTAAGCTCTTACCTGGAATCGCTCCAAAAGGATTAATAATGGCATTGGCAGAGATAACCGGTTCCAAACAACCATCCGCTGGCTCACCCAAGAGGCGCATCCTTAGCGGCATGCGCCCCACCGGCAGGCTGCACCTGGGGAATTACTACGGCGCCCTGTGCAATTGGCTCAAGCTCCAGGAGCATTACCGCTGCTATTATTTCGTGGCCGACTGGCACGCCATCACCACGGAATACGAGGCCCCCCAGGCCATCAGCGGCTTCATCCCGGAGATGGTCATCGATTGGCTAAGCGCCGGGCTCGACCCGGAGAAATCCACCCTCTTCGTGCAGTCGGCCATTCCGGAGCACGCCGAGCTCTATCTCATTTTCGGCATGTTTACCCCGGTGCCCTGGCTGGAGCGCAACCCCACCTACAAGGACCAGATCCAGGCACTGGCCCACAAAGACCTGACCACCTATGGGTTTTTGGGCTACCCGGTGCTCCAGGCCGCCGACATCCTGATGTACAAGGCCGCGGGGGTGCCGGTGGGGGTGGACCAGGTGCCCCATGTGGAGATGACCCGGGAGATCGCCCGGCGTTTCAACCACCTCTATCGCCCCATCTTCCCGGAGCCGGAGGCCATGCTCACCGAGATTCCCAAATTCACCGGCACCGACGGCCGCAAGATGAGTAAGAGTTATGACAACTGCATCTATCTGAGCGACCCGCCGGAGGTGATGGCCCGAAAGGTGCGCCAGATGACCACCGATACCCAGCGCCCCTTCCGGCGGGACCCCGGGGAGCCGGACCGCTGCCTGGCCTTCCCCTTTCATCGCCTCAACCTGCCCGAGGAACGGCTCGCCGAAATTATTCAGGAGTGCCGCGGCGCGGCCCTGGGGTGCGTGGATTGTAAAAAACTGCTGGCCGAGGCCTTGCTGGAGAATATGGCTCCCCTGCAGGAGCGGCGCCGGTACTTCGAGGCCCACCCGGATGAAGTCCGGGACATTCTGCAAGAGGGCAATAAACGGGCCCGGGAACAGGCCAAACAAACCATGGCCGAAGTGCGGGAGGCCATTGGCTTCAACCTGCAAGTTCAATTTTATGTTTGAGCCTTACCTTCCCCGGCCAAAGTTATCAATGGGAGCGGCAAAGATATTAAATTCCCCCTCACCCTAGCCCTCTCCCCCATCGGGGGAGAGGGAATAAATAATGGTCCCCATAATGCTCCCATTAATAATTAAGGGCAAATGCTAATGGGGATTGTCAAAAGTTCTAGACATGGGAAAGTAATAGGCTCCTTTGGTGAGAATATTATTTGTAATTGGCTTTCCAGGAGCGGCTTTGAGGTGATAATAGTAGACCCTACGGGATTAGATATCATTGCATATAATCCATCAATGGGAAAAAGACTTGGAATTACCGTTAAATCGAAAACTAGAATACCTCGCTTAGAAGAAGATTCTGTAAATATATTTTCTTATCAAAAAGGGAGGAACGACCGTCAAAAATTGCTCGATGCCTGCCAGGCATTTGCTTGTGAGCCATGGATCGCCATTTATGTAGAAACTTCCAAAACTGCTTATATCTATCTTACAAGTCTAAATAATTATGATGAAAGATACCGCAGTAAGGCTGATAAAAAAATAGATGATTGGAAAATGAAAGAGAGATATAAAGAAATGTATCGGAATGACCCTGAAGTTAAGCATATTCGAATTGAATTTCAGAAAATTACTTGGTTTTAAATAAGCCGGGGAAGTCAGGGCCAAAGGCC
>JBKQKO010000094.1:0-20962 GCA_052147455.1 Desulfobaccales bacterium
TACCGTTTCGACTATGACCATAGCCGGCTTACCCTTTGGCGCCAGGTTGACGGCGGCGAGAAAATCAAGAAATGGGAAGTTCCCTTGACCGGCCCGGTCTACGACCTCTTGAGCCTCTTTTATAACGTCCGGTTAGGCGCCCTGGGACCGGCGCCCGACGGCGCCATCCTGCGGGTAATGATCCTGCCGAACCCCAAACCCCAGGAGTTGGTCTTTCGCATCGGCGCCGCAACCGACCAGGGGCTCGAGGTGATGGTAAACAGTCCCTCGCCGGAGGCGGTGGACGAGGGTCAGTATTTTATCTTTCTCAGCCCGGAACGGGTCCCCACCCTGGCCTGGACCCGGGTAACCCTCTTTGGCAAGCTCGCGGGGCGCTTGTTGAACCCCGGCGAGATCAAGAAGGAGGGGCTGTTGACCCTACCCACCTCCTCTGCTCCCGTCCCCTAAGCCCCACGTTGAGGACCAGGCCTCTGGAGAACTCGATGCCACCTTACCGGCGCATTCCCCTGCCTGGCCCTGGGCCTGCTGGTGCGGCTTTGGCTGCCGGATAATCCAACATCATGGAGTTTTCCAGGAGACGCTGTCAAAATCCTGATTGCGGTTGCAAGGCCGGGGTCGCCAGGGTGCCATCAAGAAGGGTCCGTCCCGCTTTGCCAGCGACAGCTAGCATCAGCTCCCATTAATAGCTTGACATGAGAGAATTTTTCAGGTAATATGTCTGGTGTTTAGCATGTCAGACTGAAACCAGGGCCACCAGTCCTGGGCAAGAATCGGACGGGGGTGCTAATTCCCCGCCGATTTTTTTTTTGCTGACTGCTGTGCGCCCTGCTTTTTTGGCGGGTATATCTTGCAGTATCAAAGAAAGAGGCTTCATCATGAAGGAAACTGGTAAGGTAAAATGGTTTAACGACTCCAAGGGTTTCGGCTTTATCACCCGGGAAAGCGGTCCGGATGTGTTTGTGCATCACACCGCCATTCAGGGCGAAGGCTTCCGCTCCCTGTCGGAAGAACAGGAAGTGGAATTTGAAGTAACCCAGGGTCCCAAGGGGCCCCAGGCCCAAAACGTGGTAAAAATTTAGGCAGAAAACCGCCTGACGGGGAAGGCAAAAGTGGAAGGTAAAGGGTAAAAGGTTAAAAAAACTAAGGTTTTTTAGTTTCATTTTGCCTTTTTACTTTTCACTTTTGCCTTTCACTCCGCTGGTCTCCGGGCGGGGATTTCGGCGCCCCGACCTTAGAGAGGTAGAATTTGGCTAAAAATCGTTACGGCTGGCAGAAGCGCGCTAAAGAGATGGCCCGTAGAGAGAAGAACGACGAAAAAATGAAACGTCGCCAGAGCAAAACCATTACCCCGCCGGCGGAGGATCTGCCGGAGGTGATGATCGATTCTTAAAAAAAGTCCGGACGAGACCGGCCCTGCCGGAGCAAGCCCCCAACCAGGTTCATAAGGGAGAAGAAATGGCTATGAAATTATACGTGGGCAACCTGCCCCACCAGATGACCGAAGAACAACTGAAGACTCTTTTTTCAGAAGCCGGCCATGTGGCCTCGGCCAAGATCATTACCGATAGGCAGACGGGCCAGCCCCGGGGATTCGCTTTTGTAGAGATGGAAACCAAATTGGAAGGACAAAAGGCCATTTCCATGCTCAACGGCCGCGAGGTGGACGGGCGGCCCCTGGCCGTCAACGAAGCCAGGCCGCAGCAGAAAGGCTCCTTTGGCGGAGGCGGCGGCCGTTACCGCTAAAATCATGATTAAGGCGGCCTTCGGGCCGCCTTTTTTTTTGCCGCGGCAGCCGGTCTTCATGCAGCCAGGTTCGCAAGTTCATCTTCATCGCCCCTAAGCCAGATCTTGGGACCTCTTATAACTTCAGTGATGAAATGGTGAATTTCTCTGGCCTTTTTCTGGAATTCTGCGGTGGGATAAACTACTCTGGATTAAATTCCCGGCCTAAATCGGGCATAATTGAGCCCGAGACCTTGGTCGTCTCCCGGAGGGATAGCTCTCCAACCAGAAAAAGGTCGCTTTGAATCGGCTATAATGAACGTTATTTTAAAAATAGGCATCCGCATAGCGCCTGATAAGGCAACCTCCCAAGGAGGCAAGGACGATGCGTACTAACTATGCAGCATGGATCGCGTTGTGCGTTATCGCCGCCCTGGTCACCCTGGCCACGAAATACTATTCTTATTTCCCCGGGGACGTGGCAGTGGAAAGGTGGGTGCAATCCCTGGCACCCACAAACCTGAATTGGGCCGCAGGAGTCTCGCGGACGGCCGAATTCCCTTGGGTCCTTCTTATCCTGGCCCTTGTCTTTGCCTTTGCCTGGGTCCTGGCCGGCTGGCGCGCCGCACTTCTCTCCATCCTCAGCTTGGTGGGGATGTGGGTCCTGGGCTCCTGGCTCGGCCCGGTCATTGCCCGGCCGCGGCCTTCCCCGGAACTGGTGCGCGTCTTTCGACCACTTACGGGCTCTAGCTTCCCTTCACTCTTTGCCCTGAGGTATGCCGCCACTTTCGGCTTTCTGGCAGTTCTGGGCGCAATGAAGAGTTTTGGCGCGCTGCGCACCGTCCTGTTGACAGTATGCGGGGCACTGCTCCTTCTTGGCTTTGTGGCTCGGGTCGCCCTGGGGGCGCACTGGCCCAGTGACGTGGCGCTGTCTTACCTGATTGGGCTGCTTTGGGCCTCGCTCCTTATGCACTTCACTTGAGGAAGAGGGGCAGGTAGCAATTCGGTGGTCTGGGCAGTTACTGGCAGGAGGAATAACGGCTGATTATTACAGGCCAATAAGCAGTTATTCCGCTAAGAGACTTCGATGATGCCCATCATTCTCGAGGCCATCCTCACCGAGGAGCAACGGTAAGATGAAGGGATTCGCAATCCTGCTCGTAGCCTTTCTAATGTTGACCACAATAAGTGCCACGACCGGGTTCGCCGGGCCTCCTTTTCTGACCGACGACCCGGAGCCGGTGCCCTTCAAGCACTGGGAGTTTTATGGGTTTTCCACGGTCGATGCCACGCGCAAGGCCACCAACGGCACGGGGCCGGCGATCGAATTTAATATGGGGGCTCTCCCCAACCTGCAAGCCCACCTGGGCCTTCCCCTTGCCTTTGCTGCCCCGCAAGCTGAACCCAGCGCTTATGGGTTGGGAGATATGGAGTTCGGCTTAAAGTATCGTTTCATTCAAGAAACGGACCAGCGGCCCATGGTGGGCGTCTTTCCCCTGCTGGAAATCCCCACGGGTGATGCTAATCGAGGGCTGGGCAACGGCCAGGCCTGGGGAAAGCTTCCCCTCTGGCTGCAGAAGAGTTGGGGACCCTGGACGACCTACGGGGGAGGCGGCTATGCCATCAATCCCGCCCCGGAGCAGCGCAGCTACTATTTTGGCGGGTGGCTCCTACAGCGTGATTTCGGCGAGCGGCTGACCTTGGGTGGGGAGATTTTTTCCCAGGGGAAGAGCAGTGATGATAACCGATCCTTTGCCGTGTTCAATTTGGGGGGCCTCTTCAAAATCACCCCAAACTTTCAGATCCTCTTTTCGGGCGGCCACACCCTGGCAGGCGGCAACCATACGCTCGGTTACTTGGGCCTTTACTGGACTGGATAGTTTGGTAAAGGGCGAATAATAGAGACCGGATCTAAATCTTTAAGTTCTCCTCTAAGAGGAGCCTAGGCGCTTACGGCCATCAAAGGACACAGCCAGTTGGATGAGGCGGGGAATTCGTATCGGGGTCGAACCGGAATCGCCGGAAAACCGAGCTTAAGAGAATTAGCATGGTTTTTCTTGCGTCTTGGAACTACCGCGTTTGGCGGACCTGCGGCCCACATCGCCATGATGGAGGACGAGGTGGTCCGGCGCCGGCAGTGGGTCCCCCGGGAGAAGTTCCTTGATTTATTGGGGGCCGCCAACCTGATCCCCGGCCCGACTTCGACGGAGATGGCGATCTACATCGGCTACCTGTGCAAAGGTTGGGCCGGGCTTTTGTTAGCCGGCGTCTGCTTTATCGCTCCGGCCATGATTATCGTTATAGGATTTGCTTGGGCCTACGTGCGGTTCGGGAATCTTCCCCAGATCACCTGGCTGTTTTACGGGGTCAAACCGGTGGTAATCGCCATCATCTTGCAGGCGCTGTGGCAGTTGGGGCGGACCGCGGTAAAAAGCAAGTTTCTCGGGGCGCTGGCTATTATTGCCGTTGTCTTGGATTTTCTGGGGATCAACATACCGGCAGTGCTTTTCGGCACCGGGTTGCTCTCGGGATTGCGGCAGGGAATTATCCAGGATCGTTTGCAAGACCGCAAGGCGCTGCTGATTATGCTGCTGGCAGCTGGAGCTTTTCTGGCCGCAGCTTATTTCGCTGCGGGGTTATCCTCCACGAGCAGGGTAGAGTTAGGTTTACTACCGCTCTTTCTCTTTTTCGTCAAAGTCGGCTCCATTGTCTTTGGGAGCGGCTACGTGCTCCTGGCTTTTTTGCAAACCGATCTCGTGGCGCATTGGCATTGGCTCACGACCACTCAGTTGTTGGACGCCATTGCGGTGGGGCAGGTGACCCCCGGTCCGGTCTTTACCACCGCGACCTTCATCGGTTATTTGTTGGCCGGGTTGCCGGGCGCCCTGGTCGCCACCGCCGGAATCTTTCTCCCGTCCTTTGTCCTGGTCGCAGTCAGCAGCCCTCTTATCCCGCGATTACGCAAGTCAGCCGTGGCCGGAGCCTTCCTGGACGGCGTTATCGTGGCTTCCCTGGCCCTCATGACTGTAGTTACCTGGCGGCTGGGGCGGGACGCGGTCATTGATCTTCCCACCGCGCTGACGGCCATAGCCAGCGCCGTTCTGCTCATCCGCTTTCGCTTGAACTCGTTATGGCTCGTGCTGGGCGGGGCAATTATCGGGTTATTGGTTCACCTCACCGGCATATTAAGCTGATTTTTGCACAGATTATGACTACCAAACCTCCGGCGCCCTGGCCCTAACTACCGACCTGCTCACCGCCGAGCGGCGTAAATATTTTTGAACCGGAAGTCCTTGATTTTATTGGTGCCTAGGGCCGGACTCGAACCGGCACGGGGCGAACCCCGAGGGATTTTAAGTCCCTTGCGTCTACCCATTCCGCCACCCAGGCATCATGCGACCAATTTATTATATCAGCGGCAAACATTCAAGTTCTTCTGAGGCATTCCGGGAGCAGGCGGCGGGGAGCAATGGACCCTGGCTCCGGCCCGCTCCCCCCTCCTTCCTCCTGGAAGCGCAGGCGCAGGCGAGTCACCCGGGCCGGATCACAGGCGGGCAGCCTGCGCCACTGTCGTTATTTTGGTGGGCAGTGCCCACCCTACACTGATGGGCAGGGCCCACCCGGCGCGGGAAACCGGCTGGCGAGCACCTTGACAAAGGGGGGAGTCTCGGATTAACTAGCGCGGCAAGACCTTGAATTTTTGAGGGTTTCCGGATGGGTCGCCGGCAGCCGCCGCCGGCCCCTCAGGGCCTCGCCGGAGGCGGGAGGCCACTCGGCGGGCGGGACGCCCGCCCCATGCGGGAATGTCGTGTGCGAGAGACGCACCATACGACTAAATGGTGCGCAGTGCGCACCCTACACGGTGAGCGGTGCCCACCCTACAGGGCCTTTGACTTTGATTTTGCCTTATCACAGAAAGCGGAAAACAGATATTAATGGCAGCGGAAAAGAGATTAAATTCCCCCTCACCCGGTGTCGTCCCCCATCGGGGGAGAGGGGATAAAGCTGGAACCCCTTTCATGCTCCCGTTAATAACCGATAGCCGCATTTTAGGAGGCGATCATGGGAATCCGGGAACGGATGCTGCCGGTGGGCTGGTATCCCAGCAGTGCCAGCGGCTGCCGGGCTGAAATCGAGCAATTTGTGGCAGGGGTGGCGCCGCTCCCTGCAGGCGCTCAGGTCTTTGGCGGCATTGTGCCCCACGCCGGCTGGTATTTCTCCGGCAAAGCCGCGGCCCGGGTATTCCACCTCAGCGCGCTATCGAGCCAGCCCCAGGTGGTGGTGGTGTTCGGAGGCCACCTGGGCGGCGACTCCCCTCCCCTGCTGGTGAGCGACGAGGCCTGGGAGACCCCCCTGGGGACCATCCCCCTGGCCACCGAATTCTACCAACCTTTAAAGCAGCGCCTCACCCTGGCCGGAGAATACCCCGGAGACAACACCATTGAGGTGCTGCTCCCCATGGTGAAATACTTTTTTCCCAACGCCAAGGTCCTGGCCCTGCGGTCCCCCTCTTCCCCCCAGGCCCTGGAACTGGGGGAGGCGGTGGTGGCGGTGGCCCGGGGGCTGAACCTTTCCCTGTTGGCCTTCGGCTCCACCGACCTGACCCACTACGGCCCCAACTACGGTTGGGCTCCCCGGGGGATCGGTCCCGAGGCGGTGAAATGGGTCAGAGAGGTCAACGATCAGCGCTTCCTCAGTGAGGTTTTGAAGCTGGATGCAGACGGCCTGCTGCGGGCGGCACAGGAAGACCGGAGCGCCTGTAGCGCCGGCGCGGCCGCCGCCGCGGTGGCCGCCGCCAAAAAACTGGGGGCCCAAAAGGCCGTCCTCCGGGACTACTATACCAGCTACGAGATCCTGCCCGGGGATAGTTTCGTAGGCTACGCCGGGATTTTGCTGGAGAGGTAAAATTAGGTTTTCGGTTTTCGATTTTTTAGGGTCTTCCACCAGGTCATCGACCCACCGGTGCTAGCTTCACCCCAGAGACGCAGAGGACGCCGAGAAAAAGATGAATCAACTTGGCGGTCCCACCAGCAGCAGCAACACTGGAATCTAATGCAGATTATGTGGCTTGGAGCAAACATGAATGAAGCTCTCCCCTGGCTAATCCTGTCTGCCGCCGTCGTGAACCTGGTCCTGATCGTCATAGTACTGGTCCGGGCGTCAAAGGCTGCCGGGGCCGCCGGGAGGGAGGTACGCGACGAGTTGCGAGCGAGCCGGGAAGAAGCCCGGAACGCAGGCAGGGAGCTGCGTGAAGAAGTATCAGGCGGCCTGAAATCGGCTAACGAGGTGCTATCCAAAACGCTGGAGGGCATGGGCAAGGTTCAGCAGGGGCAACTGGAAGGGATGACGAAGCAGTTGACTGAACTCACCGAATCAAATCAGCGCGCCCTCGATCGCATCCGCGGCACCTTTGATTCTCGGGTCAAAGAGCTTCAAGAGGGGAACGAGAAGAAGCTTGACGAGATGCGCAAGACGGTGGACGAGAAACTGCACGATACTCTGGAAAAGCGGCTCGGAGAATCGTTTAAACTCGTGAGTGACAGGTTGGAAGCAGTACACCAGGGGCTCGGGGAGATGCAGAATCTGGCGACCGGCGTGGGGGACCTCAAGCGGGTTCTGACCAACGTGAAGGCGCGAGGCACGTGGGCCGAGGTTCAGCTTGGCGCGATCTTGGAGCAAATCCTCACACCGGAGCAATTCGGGAAGAACGTCCGGGTGAAGGCCGACTCGTCGGAGAGTGTGGAGTATGCGGTGCGACTGCCGGGCCCGAAGGATGATCCCGATGCCTGCGTCTGGCTTCCCATTGACTCAAAGTTCCCTCAAGAGGACTACCTTCGCCTGCAGGAAGCCGCGGAGAGAGCCGATCCTGTTGCAGTTCAGGCGTCAATGGACGCCCTGGCGCGGACCGTTCGGTCCGCGGCCAAGGATATCCACGATAAATACCTGGACCCACCCAACACGACCGACTTTGGAATCATGTTCCTGGCTACGGAAGGGCTCTATGCGGAGGTGATGCGGCAGCCAGGTTTTGTCGAAGACCTTCAGCACCGGTATCGGGTGGTAGTGGCCGGTCCCACCACCTTGGCGGCGCTTCTGAGTAGCCTGCGCCTGGGATTCCAGACCCTCGCCATAGAGCAGCGCGCCGTAGAGGTGTGGAGGGTCTTGGCAGCAATCAAGACAGAATTCGGGAGGTTCGGCGAGGTCCTGGACAAGGTCAAGCGCCAGCTCCACACCGCGAGCCGGACGATTGAAGAGACCGGGGTGCGGAGCCGGGCCATAGAGCGAAGGCTCCGCGCAGTGGAGAAACTGCCAGAGCCGGAAGCCTTGGAGATTCTTGCCTTGCCTGCAGCAAATGAGGAAGATGAGGGAGAAGACCCCGCGGTGGAGGTAACCGCCACAGAGCCCAAAGATGAATAAACCAATGCCCTTCGCTTGGCGCACAGATTTCCCGATAATGCCGGATTATCTACGGGAACCGCGGGCTGCAGCCTGCGCTCGCACAGGCGGGACGCCTGGGTTACCGGTTTGATTGTGACCTTATGACTGATAAAGGGACCGCCGCGGAGATTGCTTCCCTGGGCCGTCTGTGCGGCATCGCCCCGGAATACTGGGACAACTTCGGCGGCCGCCACCGAGCCCCGCTATCCACTATCCAGGCCCTGCTCAGCGCCATGGGCGTTTCCTGGGAGGAACCGGAGGGGCGCCGGCAAGAGTTGAGCCGGCGCCGCCTGGGACCCTGGGGCCGCTTCCTGGAGCCGGTTAAGGTCCTGGCGCCATCCTCCCGGGGAAGGCTGCATTTTTTTCTTTGGGCGCCTTCGGTCAATCTCCCTTCCCCTATCAGGATCGAGGCTACGGTGCAGGGCGAGGGCGACTCCGGCCGGGTATTGGATTGGCAGGAAGAATTCGCCTCCCCGGCCACCACGGCCAGCCGGGCCGTGCCCGGCGGGGTGCGGCACCGTCTGGAGCTGCGCCTCCCCCGGGAGCTGCCCCTGGGATATTATGAGCTGCAACTGCGGGTGGAGGCCGAAGGCCGGGCGGAGTCGGGGCGGAGCCGCCTGCTGGTGGCCCCGGACCACGCCTATTTTCCCGGCTGCCTGGCGGGGGGGCGGCGCCTCTGGGGGTTCAACCTGCCCCTGTACGCCATGAGGAGCGCCGGCAACTGGGGCATCGGCGATTTTCGCGACCTGACGGCGCTGCTGGATTGGGCCGCCACGCTGGGGGCCGTCTTCGTGGGGGTCAATCCCCTGCATGCCCCCGCGCCGCTGCCGGCAGCCGACCCCAGCCCCTATGCCCCCACCAGCCGCCTTTTTCATAATTTTCTCTACCTCGATCTGGAGCAGGTCCCGGAAATGGAGTTCTGCCCGGAGGCCCGGGAACTCCTGGCCAACCGGGAATTCCAGGCCAGTCTGGCCCGCCTGCGGCAAGGGCCGCTGGTCCCTTATTCCCAGGTCTTTCACCTGAAGTTTCGGGTCCTGGAACTCCTGTTCCAGGCCTTTTGGAAGGAGCATGGCCCGCCGGAGGCCCCCGGCTCCCGCCGGGGCGAGGAGTTCGCCGCGTTCCTGCGACAGGGGGGGGCGATCCTGCAAAGGTTCGGGGAGTTTGCCGCCCTGGCGGACCATTTTCAGCAAGGGGACTGGCGCCGCTGGCCCGAAGAGTATCGCCAACCCGGCAACCCGGTGGTGGCCGCCTGGGCCCGGGAACGGCCGCGGCAAATCCGCCTGCACCAATATGCCCAATGGCTGGCGGCCGGTCAGTTGCAGGAGGTAATATCAGCTGCGGCCCACAGGCAGGGGCTCCCCTTCACCCTATATCAGGACCTGGCCCTGGGGGTCGTGGCCGGAAGCTTCGACACCTGGGCTCACCCCGAGTTGTTCGCCAGGGGAGCCGCCATCGGCGCCCCGCCGGACGCCTTCAACCCCAAGGGCCAGAATTGGGGCATCTCCCCGATAATTCCCCAGGCCCTGCGAGAATCGGGCTACCAACTGTTTATCGACGCCTTGCGGGCCAACGCCCCGGCCGGCGGCATGTTGCGCCTGGATCACGTCATGGGGCTCTTTCGGCTGCTGTGGATTCCCTCCGGGGAGGAGGCCGGCCAAGGGGCCTACGTCCATTATCCGGCCCGGGAACTGCTGGCCGTCCTGGCCCTGGAGAGCGTGCGCCGCCGCACGTTGATCATCGGCGAGGACCTGGGCACCGTGACGCCCCGGATGCGCCGGGAGTTGGGGCGCCTGGGGGTCTTTTCCTACCGGGTCTTTTACTTTGAGCGGGATGCGGCAGGCCATTGCCTGGCCCCGGAGTCCTATCCGGCCCAGGCGGTGGCCGCAGTCACCACCCACGACCTGCCGACCTTTACGGGGTTCTGGCAGGGCAGCGACCTGGCCTTCAAGCGGCAGGCCAAGCTCTATCCCGAAGCAGGGCTGGCCGAGGCGGATTCAGCGGCCCGGCAGCGCCATCGCCTGGAGCTGCTGGAGGCCCTGAAAAGTCGGGGGCTGCTGCCCGAAGAGGCGGGAAACCCCGACCCCAAGGTGGAGCCGCGGGCCGCGGCTCCGGCTGAGGCTGAGGCTGAGGTTAGGAAAGGGGTCCTGGAGTACCTGGCCCAGAGCTCCGCCGCCCTTCTGGAAGTGCGCCTGGAGGAGGTCTTCGGCTGGCCGGAGCAGCAAAACTTCCCGGGCCCTGATATGGAGCACCCCAACTGGCGCGGCCGCCTCCCCTGGAGCCTGGAGGAGATGGCCCGGGATCAGGCGCCGGCCCGCCTGGCGGCGCGGTTAAACAAGTACCGGAAGCGATAATTTGAGGGGGCGGAGGGCTTTGACCCCCCCACCTGAAAAATTGCCTGATAGGAGGATTCCCCATGCCTGAGCCTGCCTTGATTTATAATCTCTTTCCGCCGCTGGTGGGGCCGATTCCCCAGTGGGAGAAGCACCTGGACCACATCGGCCGCATGGGTTTCACCTGGATCTTTCTAAATCCCATCCACACCCCGGGATTAAGCGGCAGCCTGTATGCGGTCAAGGACTATTTCAGCCTCAACCCCCTCTTTTATCCCGCCGGGGGGGAGGATCCGGAGGCGGCCCTGAGCCATTTTCTGCAGGAGGCAGCCCGCCGTAACCTTAAGGTGATGCTGGACCTGGTGATCAACCATACGGCCATCGACTCGCCCCTGGTGTTGGAGCACCCCGAATGGTACGCCAAGGATGAGCAGGGGGTCATTAAGCACCCGGGGGCCATCGACCCCGCGGACGCCACCCGGGTCACGGTGTGGGGTGATCTGGCAGAGCTGGAATACTGGCCGCCCCCGGACCCCGAGGGCCTGCTGCGGTACTGGGAGGCGGTGCTGGCCAAATATCTGAAACTCGGTTTCCTGGGATTCAGGGCCGACGCGGCTTACAAGATTCCGGGAGACTTCTGGGGCCGCCTGATCGCCAAGGCACGGGAATTGGAGCCCCGGGCGCAGTTCTTCGGCGAGACCCTGGGCTGCCGCCTGGAAGAATGCTCCCAACTGGCGACGGCGGGATTTGACTTCTTCTACAACAGCTCCAAGTGGTGGGATTTCCAGGAAGACTGGTGCCTGGAACAATACCAATTATTCCGGCGCCTGGCCCCTTCGGTGAGCTTCCCGGAGAGCCACGACACCGAGCGGCTGGCCGCGGAAAGCGGCGGCGCCCCGGAGGTGGCCCGGCAGCGGTATCTCTTCGCCGCCTTTTTCTCCGCCGGCCTGATGATGCCCAGCGGTTATGAATACGGCTTCAGGAAGCGGCTGGACGTGGTGAAGACCCGGCCTCAGGATTGGGAGGGGATAAACTACGATCTAAGCAGTTACATCGCCGGGGTGAACCTGATGAAAAAATCCTGCCCGGTGCTCCTGGAGGAAGGTCCCATGGTGCGGGCCAACCCCCAGGGCGAAGCGGTGGCGCTGCTCCTCAAATCCCGGGAACTCCAGCCGGGGCGGGTGCTGGCCATAATCAACTCCACCCGTAAAAGCGCCCCGGTGAGGCTCGCCAACCTGGCGGAATTCCTGGGGCCTCCGGCCCAGGCCTGGCGTGACCTGACCCCCGACCTCAATCCCTTGCGGCTCACGCGGGAGATGACCTTCAACCTGGCGCCGGCGGGAGTTAGAATCTTTTACAACCCCGAGGCCGCGCCGCTGGCGGAGCAGGACCAGGGATAATCCAGGAGCGCGACCTATTGACCCAGGCATTGGCGGGCTTCAATGAGCACGGGGTGATCCTGGCCACCGACAGCCGGGCCAGCTGTTTCGATGCGGCGGGGCGGGCGGAATATTTCCGGGTCAAGAAGCTGTTGCCCCTGGGAAGGCAGGCGGCCATCCTGAGCGGCGGCGCCGGGGTGAGCCTGCCACTGTCCCAGGCCCTGCTCCGGGAGATCGGGCGCCAGCGGGGCCTCGACCACCTGGAGGACATGGTGGACTTCGCCCTGGGTTTCCTCTCCCAGGGTTACCGGCGGTTCCTGGCGCGCCACGGGCCCGAACCGGAGGGTTTTCGCCGCCTCTACTTCATCCTGGCGGGAGCGGTGGATGGAATGCCGGGGTACTCGCTTTACCTTTTGGGCAGTGAAGAAAACGAATTGCCTCTCCGCAACCTCCCGGTGTCCAACCTGGTGGTCATGCCCCGGAACCTGGGGATGGAGATGCGCCTTTCCAAGGCCCTGAGCCAGGGAGCGCCCCCGGAAGAACTGCTTAAGGAGAGCCGGAATTTCCTGGTAAAAATGGCCGCCGCCACCGTGGAAGTGGGGCCGCCTTTCTACTTCGCCACCATCACCGCCGGCGGCTACCGGGAGGTCGGGGCAAGGGGGCTCATCCCCTGAAGGGCGCAGGCTAAGGACTGCGCCTAACCAGCTTGCCAACAAAAAGGGCGACCCAAAGGGTCGCCCTTACGTTATTTCTTAATTATTAATAAGGGGCGCGCCCTGCGCCCCGCCAATCATCGCCGCCTCTAGCGGTAACCGCCGCCCCCGCCGTAGCCGCCGCGGCCGCCGCCGCCGCCGCGCCCGCCACCGCCCCCACGGCCGCCGCCGCCGCCGCCAAAGGAGCTTTTCTGCTGAGGCCGGGCCTCATTGACCGTCAGGGGCCGCCCTTCCACGGTGCGGCCGTTGAGCATGGAAATGGCCTTCTGGGCTTCCACCTTGGTATCCATCTCGACAAACCCGAAGCCCCGGGGCTGACCCGTCTGCCGGTCGGTAATGATCTTGGCCGAGGCCACGTTGCCGGCCTCGGAAAACAGGGTATTCAATTCTGCTTCGGTCATGGCGTGGGGCAGGTTGCCCACATATAATTTGACACTCATTTCTTCTCCTTAAGAGTCTTGCCGGAGGCTGAGGTTGGCCAGCTCAGTCTCGGGCGAACTATTTTGGTTAAGATCGTCAACCGCCTCCGGATTTTCCTCCGTAGCCAGCGCCCCGGCCTTGCCCTGACGGCGTTTCATCTTTTCATCGTTTTTCTGTTTGCGGGCCATCTCTTTGGCCCGTTTTTCCCAACCGTAACGATTTCGTGCCAAGTCTTTACCTCGCCAAGTTGATAATCAAATTAACTAACCAGCCCCCACTCACTACGCCACGAAACCAATAACTCGGTCAGCCGTATTCTACGACCTTACTGAACTTTGGTAAATAAAGAGCTGGGTTAAAAAAGGCGGGACTCCGGTGCTCTAAATAACGCCGGAGTCCCGGCCAATGCAGGCGTGAAACCGCCTAGAGTTTGCTCACGTTTTGAGCCTGGGCGCCCTTGGGACCCTGGACCACCTCGAACTCCACCTCCTGGTCTTCGGCCAGGGTGCGGAAGCCTTCACCCATGATGGCGCTGTGATGCACAAAGACATCGGGGCCGCCTTCCCGGGAGATGAAGCCATAACCTTTGGAATCGTTAAACCATTTTACTTTGCCAGTTTCCTTCACTTGAAACCTCCTGCCGGTACTGGTGAAGATATTCCTGCCCAAAAAGCAGGGGCGCAGTAGTCAGGCAAAAAAAAGCGGCGGGACTCGGTATCCCCGTCCGTTCAGAGACCAGCATCTGCGGCCCTGCTTTCAGTCTGACCTGCTAATTATATACTTTTATCATAGAAATCTTCGCTGTCAAGCCCGACCCTTGCCCAAACCAGGCGAATCCCCGGCTAAAACCACATGCGGCTCACTTTCGCCCTGGCCACCCGAATCTTAATCCTGGTTCCCGGGCTTCTTCTGGGGTGGTGTTGCGGAGTGCCGCCTGGACAATCTCTCACTGAGGCGCGCCATGAGCACGAAAAAGACCGGCACAAAGGGGATGGCCAGGAGGGTCGAGGAGAGCATGCCGCCAAAGACCACGGTGCCGATGGCCTGCTGGCTGGCGGCCCCAGCCCCCCCGGCGATCAATAACGGCATCACCCCTAGAATGAAGGCAAAGGACGTCATGACAATGGGGCGGAACCGGCGCCGGGTCGCTTCCACCGCGGCCTCGGTGATGGACTCGCCGCGGTCGTGCAGCTCCCGGGCGTATTCCACGATAAGAATGGCGTTCTTACTGGCCAGGGCGATCATCAGCACCAACCCTATCTGCGTGTACAGGTTATTATCCAACCCGCGCGAGATGAGGCCGAGGAGCACCCCCACCAGGGCCAGGGGCACCACCAGGACGACCGCCCCGGGTCTCGTCCAGCTTTCATAGAGGGCGGCCAGCACCATGAACACCAGGGTGATGGAGAGGGCGTAGATGAAATATGCCTGGTAGCCCACCTGCTTCTCCTGGTAGGAGGTGGCGGTCCAATCGTAGGCCATGCCTTCGGGCAAGGTATTTTGGGCGACTTGCTCCATGAGCTGGATGGCCTGCCCGCTGCTGTACCCGGGGGCGGCGCTGCCGTAGATCTGGACCGCGGGATAGAGATTGTAGCGGGTGAGCAATTCGGTGCCCAGGACCCTTTTGACGTCCATGAACGCCCTCAGCGGCACCATCTCTCCCCGGACGTTCCGGACATAAAGATCTCTCAGGGTCTCCGGGTTCACGCGATAAGGTGCGTCGGCCTGGACATAGACCTGGAAGACCTGGTTGAACTTGTTAAAGAGGTTGACGAAAGACGAACCCAGGTAGGCCTGCAGGGTGTCAAAGACATTGGCCAGAGGGACCTGGAGCGATTCGGCCTTGGTCCGGTCGATGTCCAGGAAGCGCTGGGGGCTGTGGGCGCTGAAGGTGGAGGTCAAGTTCCGCAAACGGGGCTGGGCGTTGCCCGCGGCAATGACCTCCTGGACGACCTTGCTCAGTTCGGCGGTGCCAAAGCTCCGGCGATCCTCGATCATCATCTGAAAGCCCATGGATTGGCCCAGGCCCCGGATGGGCGGCGGCACCGCCACAAAGATCAGGGCATCCTCAACCGCGGCCAGCTTGGGGCGCAGGGCCGCGAGGATGTTATCCTGGCTCAGGGCGGCGCCGCGGTTGTCCCAGCTATCATAGACGATGAAGGTGCTGTTGATGTTGGAGACGTTGGCGGAGTCCAGAAAGGAATAGTTGCCGATGGTCACCCAGGCAAGCAATCCCTTGGTATCCTTGAGAATGTCACTGACCTTCCGGTACGCCTCCTTGGCGCGCGGCTGTGAGGCTCCTTCGGGCAGGATGCTGACAATGGCGGCAAAGCCCTGGTCCTCAGTGGGCAGGAAGCCGGTGGGATGACGGAGGAAACCGATGCCGGTGGCCCCGATAATCAGTAGAAACACCAAAAGCATCAGGAAAGGGCGGTGCACCATCCAGGAGACCAGGGCTACATATCCATCCTCCAGGACCTTATAAACCCGGTTGAAGCCGCGAAAGAAGAGGTTGGGTTTTTTCTCACTCTTGGGGCGGAGCCACAGGGCGCACTGGGCCGGCTTCAGGGTGAGGGCGTTGATGGCGCTGATAATGGCGGTGGCGGCGATCACCAGGGCAAATTGCCGGAAGATCTGGCCGGTGATGCCCGGCAGAAATGCGGCCGGCAGGAAGACCGCGGTGAGCACCGCGGTGATGCCCATGACGGGGCCGGTCATCTCCTCCATAGCCTTGATGGTCGCTTCCTTGGGAGGCAGGCCCTGTTCGATATGGTAGGAAGCGTTTTCCACGATGACGATGGCGTCATCCACCACAATGCCGATGCACAGGATCAGGGCGAACAGGGTCATCAAATTGATGCCGAAGCCCAGAAAGGCCATGGCCGCAAAGGCGCCGATGACGGTGACCGGCACGGTGGTGGCGGGCACCAGGGTGGCCCGCCAATTCTGCAAAAAAACCACGATGACGACGAGCACCAGAAGGCCGGCTTCCAACAAGGTCCAGTAAACATCATGAATCGTCTGGTCCACGAACTTGGTGGTGTCATAATGGCTTGAGTAGGTCAGCCCCGGTGGAAATTGTTTGCTCATCTCCGCCATGGCTTTATGCACTTCTTTCGCGACATCCAGGGAGTTGGCCCCGGGCAGGGTGAAAATGATGATCTGGGCCGCCCAGTGGCCGGTCATGCCGGCGAAATTGGCGTAGCTCTGCTGGCTCAACTCCACCCGGGCCACATCCCGGATACGAACGATCTGGGCGGATTCGCTCCGCTGACTCTTGATGATGATGTCCTGGAATTCCTTCACGTCGGACAGCCGGCCCAGGGCGTTGACGGTGAACTGAAAAGGTTGATTGGGGAGCGCCGGCGGTCCGCCCATTTGGCCGGCCACCACCTGGACATTCTGGCCGCTGATGGCATCCATGACGTCCGCGGTGATCAAACCGTAGGAGAGCAGCTTGTTGGGGTCCAGCCACACCCGCATGGCGTAAGGGCCGGCGCCGCGCACATAGACGTTGCCGACGCCGGGCAGACGGGCCAGGGGGTTCTGCAGATTGATGACCGCATAATTGGAGAGGAAGGATTCATCAAATTTGTCTTGTTCCGAGAAGAGGCTGACCACCATCAGGATATCGGTGGAGACCTTTTTAACCTGGACTCCCTGGCTCTGGACGGCGGGGGGTAGCTGGGCATTGGCCCCGGCCACCAGATTCTGCACCAGGGCCACCGAGGAATTGAGGTCCGTCCCCACATCAAAGGTGACGGTTAAAGTATAACTCCCATCGCTGCCGCTGACGGAAGACATGTAAATAGAGTGGTCCACGCCATTGACTGCCTGTTCGATGGGAACCCCTATGGTAGCCGCCACCACCTCGGCGCTGGCCCCCGGATAGTGGGCCGAAACCAGGATGGTGGGCGGCACGATGGGAGGAAATTGGGATACCGGCAGGCGGTAGAAGCAGACCATCCCCAGAATCACCGTGACGATGGCGATGACGTTGGCGAAGATGGGCCGCTCTATGAAAAACCGGGAAATCATGGGTGGCTAGCTCCCGGCTTGCCCTGGGGCGGGGCGCCGCCGGCGGCCGGAGCCTGCGGGGCGCCTTCCTGGACCGGGGTCACCGGCTTGCCGGGAATGGCATGCACCTGCCCGTTGATGATCACCTCTTCATCGCCGCGCAAACCGGTGTCGATCACCCGACGGTCCCCCACCCGGGCGCCCGCCTTAACCGCACGCCGTTCCACCACATTCTTATCGCCCACCACCAGGACGTAAAAGCCTAACTGGTCATAGCTGATGGCCACTTCCGGCACCAGCCAGGATTCCTTTGCCGGACCCAGCACCGGGGCCTGAATGCGGGCAAACAAGCCCGGCAGAATCTTAAAATCCCCATTGGGAAAAACGCCGCGCAACTGCAAGGTGCCGGTGGAGGAGGTCACGCTGATGGCGGCAAAATCGAAGTACCCCCGGTGCGGATTCCCGGTTTCGTTGGCAAGACCGAGATATAAGGGGATCTTATCTTTTTCGGCTGCTCCGGGCGGTTTTCCCATCTCGCTCATGACCCGCAGCAGGTCCGCCTCATTGATGGTGAAGTAGACGTAGATGGGGTTAATCTGATTGATCTGGGCCAGGGGAGTGAATTCGCCGGCGCCCACCAGGTTGCCGGGGTCCACCAGGCGCCGGTCGATGCGGCCGTCGAAGGGCGCGGTGACCTTGGTATAGTCCAGATTGAGCTGGGCCAGGTCCCGATTGGCCTTCGCCCCCAGGACCTGGGCCCGGCTGGAGTCCCGCTGGAACCGCCAGTTGTCCAGGTCCGATTGGGCCCCGGCCTTCTGTTGCACCAACTTGGTGTAGCGGCCCACTTGAATCAAGGCGTAGCGGTTATTGGCTTCTTGCTGCAGAATTTGCGCCTCGGCCAGCCTCAGTTGGTCCTCATAGGTGTTGGGCTGGATGAGGAACAATAACTGCCCTTTTTTCACCCGGTCGCCATCCTGGAAAAAGACCTTTTCCAGAAAGCCCTGCACCCGCGCCCTGAGGGTCACCGTATTAATCGCCTGGGTATTGCCGGTGAATTCCAGGTAATCGGTAACCAGCCGGTGCTCCGGCCGGGCAACCGTGACCTTGGGTGGCGGCGGCGGCTTATAGGTGGTGCGCTCGCCGCAGGCGGTAAGAGTCAAGAGGAGGCCGAGCCCTACTCCGGCCAGGGGTTTCCCTCGCAGAAAAGATGAGAGCTTACCGGCAGTCATGCCATGATCTCCAAATGGTAATCCCTCCCGGGACTCATTAGTGCAAAGTTCAAGGTTAAATGCTCCCTTGGTTCAGGGTTCAACTTTAAACTTTGAACCTTAAACTGCGCTTAAGCGCCGGGGGCCTGCCCGGTTAGTTTACCAATCGGGGGCCCGAATCAACCTTTTTTGCTGCTCCGGCATCGGGGGCGTCTGGGCCGCCGGGGTCAGCAATTTCCCCCAATTGGTCCGTTTCTCCATGGCTTCCCTGGTCTCCGGAGGCACAAAATCCTGCCCTTGCCGGATTTCCCAACCGCCGCCCAGGGCCCGGTAAACTCCCACCAGGCTGCCGGCAATATTGCCGCGGGCGCTGGCCAGACTATCCTGGGCGCTCAACAGAGACTGTTGCGCGGTGAGGACGGTGGTGAAATCCGTGATCCCCTCCCGATATTGCACCACCGCCAGTTTCAGGGAATTAGCCGCGGCGGCGGCGCCCTCCTCCAAAAACCCAGCCTGCTCCTGGTTCTTCAAGAAAGCGGTCAAATTATCCTCTACGTCCTGCTGGGCGCTGAGAACGGTATTTTGATAAGTAATGAGCAACTCTTGGAAGCGGGCGTCCTGAACCCGCACCAGGTTGGTGATCTGACCGTAGTTCAGGATATTCCATGTCACCGTGGGGCCGATGGAACCCTGCCGGTTGCGCCAGTTGAAAAGATTGCCAAGCTGATCTTTGCCCACGTCGGTGGATAGCATCCCGAAATTGCCGGTCAGGGAAAAAGCCGGGAATAGCTGGGCCTTAGTGACGCCGATCTGGGCGCATTGCGCCGCGGCCTGGTATTCGGCGGCCCGGATATCCGGACGCCGCCGCAGCAATTCGGCGGGGATGCCCACCACCACCTGGGGCGGCGGCGCCGGGATCGACGCCCCGTGGTCCCGCAATTCGTCGGCCAGGCGGCTCGGCGGCAGGCCCAGCAACACGCTGAGGGCATCTTTGCCCTGCTGCAGTTGGGTTTGCAGTGCTGGAATGGTCGCCTGGGTGCTGGCCAAGATGGTCTTGGCCTGTTCCACGTCGCGCTGCGAGGTGGCGCCGCCTGCGTACCGGGCTTCGGCGATTTTCAGGCTCTCCCTTTGGGTCTCGACGTTCTCCCGGGCGATGTCGAGGCGCTTTTCCAAGGTGCGGATGGAGATATAGTCGCTGGCCACGTCCCCGGTGAGGCTCACCAGGGCGTTGTCGTAATTGGCGACGCTGGCCAACAAGCCGGACTGGGCGGATTCAATGGCCCGGCGGAATTTGCCCCAAAAATCGACTTCCCAACTGGCCACCAGGCCGACCTGGGATTGCCAGTAGCTGAGGCCGCCGAATCTGGGCGACGCAGCCCCGGTTCCGATAATCGGGGTTCCACCGCTTTCCCGTTCTTTAAGCACCGAGCCGGTGGCTTGCTGAGTCTGGGGATAGAGCTGGCCGGTGACGACCCCAAGTTGGGCCCGGGCCTCCAGGACCCGCACCCCGGCAATCCGCAGGGTCAGGTTTTCCCGATAGGCGGTCCCGATGAGCCGGTCCAGTACGGGGTCCTTGAATGCCTGCCACCACGAGCGGTAATCCGCCGGCTCGCGGCTTAGCCGCTGATCGCCCGCCTCCAGCCAGTCTTGCGAGACCTTGGTCTCGGGCCGCACATAATCGGGTCCCACTTTGGCGCAAGCGCCGCTTAGCAGGACGAAAATCATGAGGATGGGGGGCCAGATGCCGCGATCCATGGGAACTTGCACCTTTCGGCTCACCCTCCCGCCGCGGCGGGTGAAGGCTTGCCTGCTTCCGGGGCCTCAGGCGAAGAGGTTCAAGGTTCGTAAAGCTATCCGTACTTCTTTACGGAATTTTTCCCAAAAAGTCACTTTAAATAAACTGGGGGGCAAGGCTCTCCTGGCCAACTCCTCTGAATTTTGAGTATAATACCGCGGTGGATTTAATCACCTTCCTGCAGCAACTGATCAACGGCCTGTCCCTGGGCAGCCTCTATGCCCTGATCGCCATCGGTTACACCCTGGTCTACGGCATCCTGCGCCTCATCAATTTCGCCCACGGCGATCTGCTGATGGTGTCCGCCTACGCGGCGATCATGGGGGTGGGGATCTTCAGCTGGCCCTGGCCCGCGGCCTTCGCCCTGGCCATCGCGGCAACCGGCCTCCTGGGGGTGCTGCTGGAACGGGGCGCTTACCGGCCCCTGCGCCGGGCTCCCCGCATCTCTTTGCTGATCTCCGCCATCGCCGCCTCGTTTTTACTGGAGAACCTGGTCCTGGTAATCGCCGGGGGCCGGGCCAAGCCTTTCCCGGTCCCCGCGGCCTTCAGCGGCGCCGTCGCTGTGGGTGGCCTTTACATTCCCCGCCTCAGTTTTCTGATTCCCCTGATCACCGCGGCCTTCCTGGCGGGCCTCTTTGGGATCATCTACCGCACCCAGGCGGGCCGGGCCATGCGGGCCATCGCCCGGGACCAGGAAATGAGCAGCCTCATGGGCATCGACGTCAATCGCATCATCGCCCTCACCTTCCTGCTGGGCTCGCTGCTGGCCGGGGTCGGCGGGGTGTTATGGGCCATGAAATACCCCCAGGTCAACCCCTTCATAGGCATCCTGCCGGGTCTCAAGGCCTTCATCGCTGCGGTGCTGGGCGGCATCGGCAACGTCACCGGCGCGGTCCTGGGGGGCCTGCTCCTGGGTTTGCTGGAGATCATGATCGTCGCC
>JBKQKO010000095.1:0-8435 GCA_052147455.1 Desulfobaccales bacterium
CTATAAAGACAAGATCACCCATTGGAAGCACGGCGGCATCGTGGGCGTCCTGGGTTACGGCTCCGGCATCATCGGCCGTTACTCCGACCTGCCGGACGAATTCCCCGGTGTGGCGCACTTCCATACCGTTCGGGTCAACCAGCCCTCAGGCTGGTTCTACACCACCAAGGCCCTGCGGGAGCTCTGCGCCATCTGGGACGAGCACGGCTCCGGCGCCCTGAACGTGCACGGCTCCACCGGCGACCTGATCTTCCTGGGCACCACCACCGATGAGCTGGAACCCACTTTTGCGGCACTGACCGCCAAAGGCTGGGACCTGGGGGGCTCCGGCTCCGCCATGCGCACCCCCAGCTGCTGCGTGGGCCAGGCGCGGTGCGAATGGTCCTGCTATGACACCATGGACCTGTGCTACCAGGTCACCGAGAACTTCCAGTTCGATATGCACCGTCCCTCCTTCCCCTATAAGTTCAAGGTCAAATGCTCCGGCTGCCCCAACGACTGCGTGGCCGCGGTGGCCCGGGCCGATATGAGCGTCATCGGCGTCTGGAAGGACGACATCCGCATCGACCAGGCTGCGGTGGCAGCTTATGCGGCCGGCGAACTGAAACCCCGGGGCGGCGGCACCCCTTATGCCAAGCTGGATGTGAAGGCCGATGTCACCGATCTCTGCCCGACTATCTGCATGAGCTATGACGGCAAGAAGCTGGCCATTGACAACAAGAACTGCAACCATTGCATGCACTGCATCAGCCTGATGCCCCAGGCCCTGCGGCCCGGCACCGAAACCGGCGCCACCCTGCTCCTGGGCTCCCACGCCCCCATCCTGGAAGGCGCCCAGATGAGCTGGGTTATCGTGCCCTTCATGCCCATGGAAGCGCCCTATGACGAATTCATGGAGCTGGTGGGCAAGATCCATGAATGGTGGTCGGAAAATGGCAAAAACCGGGAGCGCACCGGTGAGTTGATGCTGCGCCTGGGCATGCGGAATTTCTTCCAGTCTGTGGGCCTGGAACCGCCCCGGCAGACTATCCGGACCCCCCGGGCCAACCCCTTCTTCTTCTGGCATGCGGAAGATTTCGAGGCCGAGGCTAAGGGCCGCAAATACATCAAGCTGTAAAGGTCATCGCCCCTTCAAGTCCCTTAGCTGACTTAAGGGCGATTAGATAAGGAGGAATTAAGACAATGGCTGAGCGTATTACTGATATCGGACCGCCGAAATTTGACAAATTCTTGCCGCCTATCATCAAAGAGAATTACGGCAAGTGGAAATATCACGAGATCCTGGAACCGGGAGTGCTGGTGCACGTATCCGAGTCCGGGGCCAAGATTTATTCCGTCCGGGGTGGGTCTCCCCGGCTGGTAACCACCGACTTCGTCAAAGAACTGTGCGACGTTGCCGACAAATTCTGCGACGGCTATCTGCGCTTCACCAGCCGGAACAACGTCGAGTTTCTGCTCACCGATCAGAGTAAGATCGCCGGCGTCAAGGACGCTTGCAAAAAGCTCGGCGTGCCCCTCGGCGCCACCGGCCACTCGATAAGCAACATCGTCCATACCCAGGGCTGGGTCCATTGCCATACCCCGGCCATCGATGCCTCGGGTATCGTCAAGTCGGTGATGGATGATCTGTATGAATACTTCGGCAGCCACAAACTGCCGGCCCAGGTGCGCATCGCCCTGGCCTGCTGCCTTAACATGTGCGGCGCGGTGCATTGCTCCGACATCGCCATCCTGGGCATCCACCGCACCCCGCCCAAGGTGAATCACGAGAGGCTGCGCCATCTCTGCGAAATTCCCACCACCATCGCCTCTTGTCCCACCGGCGCCATCCGGCCGAATCCGGACAAGAACTTGAAGAGCGTAATCATCAACGAAGAGCGCTGCATGTACTGCGGCAACTGCTACACCATGTGCCCGGCCTTGCCGGTGTTCGACGCCAAGAAAGGCGGCGTCGCCCTGCTGGTCGGCGGCAAGGTCTCCAATTCCAAGACCCCGCCCATGTTCTCCAAACTGGCGGTGCCCTATCTGCCCAACAACCCGCCCCGCTGGCCGGAAGTGGTGCAGTCCATCCGCAAGATCCTCACCAAGTACGCCGAAGGCGCCAATAAGTGGGAACGCGTCGGCGAATGGGTGGAGCGCATCGGTTGGGAGAAATTCTTCGAGGTATGCGACATTCCCTTCACCTTCCAGCACATCGACGACTACCGCTGGGCTTATGATACCTATCGGACGTCGATGCATTTTAAATTCTAGGCAGGTGGGATAAATGGCACTATCCAAAGAAGCATTGGTGGAATTCATCTACGACCTGGTCAAAGGGGCCCAGGGCAAGAAACAGCTCAAGGCCATGGACCTGCAGAAGGCCGTTCTCAAAGCGCATCCTGACCAGGACAAGACCATGGTGAAGTTCGCCATCAAGGACCTGATCGACGGTGGTCGCTGCGTTTACACTTACTTCGGCGGGAGCTTCATCGAGATCCCCCACGAAGAAGGCGCGGCAAAGAGAGATTGATGAACTGCCCCCGCCTGCTGCTGGCCGCCCTTCGGGGTGGGGCGGGCAAAACCACGTTGACCTTGGGGCTCCTGGCCGCCTGGCGCGACCAGGGACGGCGATTGGTGCCCTTCAAGAAGGGTCCCGACTACATCGACCCGGCCTGGCACGCCCTGGCCGCCGCCTGCCCCAGCCACAATCTGGACCCCTTCCTCATGGAAGGGGACCAGATTATGGCCATGGTGGTCCGCCATGCCGATCAGGCAGACGCCCTCCTCATCGAAGGCAACCGCGGTCTTTACGACGGCCTGGATGCCCAGGGAACTTATAGCACTGCCGAGCTGGCCAAATTTCTGGCCACTCCGGTGGTGCTGGTGGTGGATTGCACCATGACCACCCGCACTGCCGCCGCCCTGGTGCTGGGTTGCCAGCACTTCGACCCCCAGGTGCCCCTCCGGGGGGTGATTCTCAACCAGGTGGCCCGGCCGCGCCATGAAGAGATGCTGCGGAGCACCATCCAACGCTACTGCGGCATTCCGGTGCTGGGGGCCATTCCCCGTCTCAAGTGTGCAGTCTTTCCGGAACGGCACATGGGCCTGGTGCCCCCGCAGGAGCACGCCGCTGCCCTCAAGGCTATTTGCACCGCCAAGGAGCTGGCCCACCGTTACCTGGATCTGGAGGGCCTCTGGCGCTTGGCGACCCAGGCGCCGCCGCTGCCGCGGCGACCTGGCCTCTACCTCTCTCCTGGGACCATCCCGGGAACGCCGGTAACCCTCGGGGTAATCCGGGACTCCGCCTTTCAATTTTACTATCCGGAAAACCTGGAAGCCCTGGAGCGTCAAGGCGCCAAACTGGTGGAGATCAGCGCCCTGGACGATCCCCTCCTGCCTTCCCAACTCGACGGCCTCTATATCGGCGGCGGCTTTCCCGAGACCCACGCCCAGAGTCTGGCCGATAACCTCAGTTTTCGCCAGGCGCTCAAGGCCGCGGCCCTCGCCGGCCTTCCCATCTATGCCGAATGTGGCGGCCTCATGTACCTGGGGGAGAACATCCAGGTCCAGGGAGGAAGATTCCCCATGGTGGGGCTTTTCCCCTACGATTTTGTCATGGAAAAAAGACCCCAGGGCCACGGCTACACCACCCTGGAAGTGGTCCGGGAAAACCCCTTCTTCCCCTTGGGGGCCCGGCTCCGGGGCCATGAGTTCCACTACTCCCAAATCTCTCCGGAACCGGCAGCCGAGGCCGCCATGGCCTTCCGGCTCACCCGGGGCACCGGTATGGGGGGGCAGCGGGAAGGCCTCATCCTCAATAACGTCCTGGCCACTTACACCCACCTGCACGCCTTGGGATCGCCCCAATGGGCCCCGGCCCTGGTACGGCGCGCCCGGGAGTACCAGCGGCAAGCCCTCGCCCTAACAGGCGTGCCTGCCCGCCCGGCTTCCCTTGGCCGGGAGCGGCGCATTTCCCAATCCCGCTAACCCGCGCTAAGGACAGCCTGCCCCTCCCGGTTCGCGGCGCCACCCTCATTCTTGGAATTTTCACCTTCGGAGTTACTTGACCCCGGCCGTTCGCCGGCGTAAAATGAAGTGAACTGCCATGATACAATACCATTGGGTCTAATACCCAGGTGAGACCTCGGCGAAAGGCTGCTTTATCATCCTGAGCGGAGCGAAGGATCTCATATTTCCTCGTATTTATGAGATTCTTCGGTCGTTTCACTCGCTCAGAATGACCAAAGTGGGGACTTTCGCAGGGTTTTCAAGTTGCCCTCAAAAGTAGAAGATCTCTGGCAGGGGCGCAGCCATGTGGGCGCCCACCAGAGGGCGGACACGCGGGTCCGCCTCTACAGAAAAAGAACCGGTTGGCGGCAGCTTGTAATAACTCGGTTATCCGGAAGAACGGCCCGTTACTAAAGGCAAGGAGGTGAGGTTTAATGGCTTTTCGTGTGGAAGTCGACACGGATAAGTGCAGCGGTGACGAAGAGTGTGTAAACGTCTGCCCAGTCGGCGTCTTTGAGATGCTGCAAGACAAGGCGAACCCGGTGAACGAAGAGGAGTGCCTGGGCTGCGAGAGCTGCGTCGAAGTCTGCCCTTCGGCAGCCATTACGCTGACTGAGTCCTGAGAAGCGGCGAAACCTGGGGTGCGCCCTAAAAAAAAGGCGCACCCCCTATTTTTTCTGCGTCTTGCCGGCCTGGCGCGATTTATCCCTAAAACTGACCATCTACGTCAGGTCCCGCAACTCGTCTCTTCCCGGCAGGACTTGCAGTGCTTCAGCGGCTCCAATTCCGCCGGGGTCGCCGGCCGCACCTCCAGCACCCGCACCTGGTAGTGCAGATCGTGGCCGGCCAGGGGGTGGTTCATATCCAGGACGACCTCGTCCTCCCTTACTTCCTTGATGGTCAGGGGATATTCCGGCGGGAAGGGCAGATTGGCCGGAAGCACCTTCTGGTCCACCCGCAATTCCATCTCCGGCGGAAAGACCTTGGGACTCCAGACCTGGATGTTTTCCGGCTCATAAGTGCCGAAGGCCTCTGCCGCGGGCACTACGAACTCCACCGCCTCCTGCTCCCGCAGGCCCCAAAGACGGCGTTCCAGCCCGGGCAGAACCTCGCCGTAGCCGGCCACGAATTGCAGGTAGACCGGCGCCTCGGCGCTGCCCCGAATCAGTTCCCCGGAATCGAGGCGCATGCGGTATTCCAGGACCACGTATCGGTCTTTGGCAATGACGGTCATATGGTTCTACCCTTTGAATAATGATATAATTTAAAGTTGGATGCCAAGGCTGGCTTGGCCCTGGCATTAATTTTAGGGATTATATCTTAACCGACGGGTATCTGTAACCCTCTAAAATGAAAATGAATTCAAAGGCTGAAATTCGGAAGGCTCACGTTAAGGAAGTCCCGGAAATTTACCGTTTATTATTGAATTTTTCCAAGAAACCGGAATCGGACCTACTCCCGAGAAAAATGGCGGATCTTTACAACCATGTGCGGGATTTTTTTGTTTATCGAAGGGATCAGGGACATATCCGTGGCATCGCCGCCCTGCGCATTTTTTGGGAAGATCTCGGTGAAATTTGCTCCTTGGGGGTCTTGCCAGATTTGCGCAAGAAAGGTATTGGCTCCCTATTGATGGAAAAGTGTCTGGAAGAAGCTCGCTATCTAGGGCTAAAAAGTGTCTTTGTCCTCACATCCACCCATAATGCCAGTTTTTTTGAACGGTTTGGCTTTAAGGAAGTAAGCAAAGATGATCTTCCAAAAATCATCTGGCGTGAGTGCGGAGATTGTCTTAAATACCCCGACTGCGACGAAATTCCTATGCTCATGGGGCTGACAAATTGAAATAACCTAACTGCATGCCTGGCGTCCTGGTGAGAAATATAATTATTTACGCCAGGGCGCCAAGGCGCCAGATTAAACACCTACCTGACCTATGATTGACTTTGTCCTTAAAAAGATCTTCGGCAGCAAAAACGAGCGGGAACTGAAACGCCTGGCGCCTCTGGTGGACGCCATCACCGCCCTGGAGCCCGAGTATCGGTCCCTCTCCGACGCCGACCTGCAGGCCAAGACTCCGGAGTTCAAAGAGCGCCTGGACCGTGGCGAGCCTCTGGACGATCTCTTGCCCGAGGCCTTTTCCGCGGTCCGGGAAGCCTCCACCCGGGTCCTGGGCCTGCGCCCCTTCGACGTCCAACTCATCGGCGGCATCGTCCTGCACCAGGGTAAAATCGCCGAAATGAAGACCGGTGAAGGCAAAACCCTGGTGGCCACCATGCCCGCCTACCTCAACGCCCTCACCGGCGAAGGGGTGCACATCGTCACGGTGAACGACTATCTGGCCAAACGTGACACCCGGTGGATGGGCGACATTTACAACTTCCTGGGGCTTCGGGTGGACACCATCATCCATGGCCTGGACGATGAACAGCGCCGCCTGGCCTACGCCGCGGACATCACCTACGGCACCAATAATGAATTCGGCTTCGACTACCTGCGGGACAACATGAAGTTCTCCCTGGAGGACTATGTCCAGCGGGATTTCCACTACGCCATCGTGGACGAAGTCGACTCCATCCTGATTGACGAGGCCCGCACTCCCTTGATCATCTCCGGCCCCGCCGAGGAATCCACCCAGCTCTACTACGTCCTGGACCGGGTGGGCCGGCAGCTCAAGCGGGACCAGGACTTCACCGTGGACGAGAAGGCCCGCTCGGTGCTGGTTACCGAAGAAGGAGTGGCAAGGGCCGAGAAGCTGGTGGGCCTGGAAAATCTCTATGATCCCCGAAATATCGAGGCCCTGCACCACCTTCAGGCTGCCCTCAAGGCCCATAACCTCTTTAAGCGGGACGTGGACTACATTGTCAAAGAAGGCCAGGTCCTCATCGTGGACGAGTTCACCGGGCGCCTCATGCCCGGCCGCCGTTACTCTGACGGCCTGCACCAGGCTCTGGAGGCCAAGGAAGGAGTCAAGATCGAAAATGAAAACCAGACCTTGGCGACCATTACCTTCCAGAACTACTTCCGCATGTACCAAAAATTGGCGGGCATGACCGGTACCGCAGACACCGAGGCGGAGGAATTCAAAAAAATCTACAACCTGGAAATGATGGTGATCCCTACTCATAAGAAGATGGTCCGCCTGGACTACCCCGACGTCATTTACAAGACCGAGGAGGAGAAATTCCGGGCGGTGGAGGAAGAGATTAAGGAGTGCTACCAGCAGGGCCAGCCGGTACTGGTAGGTACCACTTCCATCGAGAAATCCGAGCATCTGAGCCGCCTCCTGAAACGGGAAGGCATCAAGCATGAGGTGCTGAACGCCAAACAACACGAAAAAGAGGCGGAGATCGTGGCCCAGGCCGGCCAACGGGGCATGGTGACCATTGCCACCAGCATGGCTGGCCGGGGCACCGATATCGTCCTGGGGGAAGGGGTGGTGGCCACCAACGGGCTCCATATCCTGGGCACCGAGCGCCACGAATCCCGGCGGATCGACAACCAGTTGCGGGGGCGCTCCGGCCGCCAGGGCGATCCAGGCACCTCCCGATTTTACATGTCCCTGGAAGACGATCTACTGCGGATCTTCGGCTCTGACCGCATCAAGGGCCTCATGGGCCGCCTGGGGATGGACGACGGCCAGCCCATCGAGCACCGCCTGGTTTCCAACGCCATCGAAAAGGCCCAGAAGCGGGTGGAAGGCCATAACTTCGAGATTCGCAAACACCTCCTGGAATACGACGACGTCATGAACAAGCAGCGGGAGGTGATCTACGCCCAGCGCCGCCAGATCCTTTCCGGAGCGGAACTTCAGGAGGATATCCTGGATATGTCCAGGGAACTGGTCGAGGAGATAGTGGAGGAATATACCGGCGACAAGCTCCCGGAAGAATGGGACCTGGAGGGCCTGGGTATTTCTTTCCAACGGCAGTTCGGCTTCCGTCCGCCACTGGCCAACCTGGACGGCGATCTGCGCGAATATCTCCTCGAACAGGTAGAGGCGCGCTTCACCAAAAGGAGCGAGGAGATCGGACCGGACCTCTTCCACTGGCTGCAGCAGCGGGTGATGCTGCAGATCGTGGACAACCAGTGGAAGGACCACCTGCTCTCCATGGACCACCTGCGGGACGGTATCGGTCTTAGAGGTTACGCCCAGCAGGACCCCTTGCGGGAATACCAAAGGGAAGGCTATGACATCTTCATGGACCTGATCCACCGCATGCAGGCGGAGATGGTGGGCACCCTCTTCCACCTCCAGGTCAAGCCCCACGAGGAACTTCCGGAGGAGGCCCAGCCAGCCGCGCAGCCCATGTTCTTCAGCCACGGCGGGGACGGCGCCGCCCCACCCCAGCAGCGCCAGCAAAAAAAGACCGGCCGCAACGATCCCTGTCCCTGCGGCAGCGGCAAGAAATTCAAGAAGTGCTGCGGGAAGTGATTTTCTTTGGGGG
>JBKQKO010000096.1:0-10287 GCA_052147455.1 Desulfobaccales bacterium
CTGAGGCTGTGCCACGAAAAAGGATTTACCTTCGGAAACTCATAAAGGGGGGCAGGCGTCCCGCCTCCCATCCTTTCTGACAATTTCTCCGGCTCCACTCTTGGGAGTTCAAGGTTCAAGGTTAAACTGAAAACCGAAAACCTCTCTGAACCCTTATTGTTTGGCCTCCTCCTTGCCGCCCGACAAGCCCCCCATCTTGCCCAGGTCGATGAGGGGAATGGCTCCTCCAGAGACTTGAGGTAAAACCCCGTTCCATTTCTCTATACCCTTGTATTGCACCAGGATCGGGGTGATCGACCGTGATAGGGCATCATTGGCCTTGGCCTGTCCCTGGGCCACCACCAGAATGGATTCAGCCTCTCCTTTTGCTGTGGCGACCTTTTGCTGAGCTTCAATCTCGCGTTGGGCCAAAACCTGTTTCTGCGTTTCGACTTGTTGCTGGGCCACTTGCTTGGCCTCGATGGCCCCTTCATATTCAGGAGAGAATCGAATATTGGCAAAGTAGATGTCATCGACGATGATGTGATACCTCGACAGATTATCCCCCAATTTGGTCATCGCCCGCTTCCGGATCTCCTCTCTTTTGGGAAGAATTTCCCCGATGGGGTAGGTCGGCACTACCTCCTTGACGAAGTCGTTGAAGGCCGGGTCGATCACCTTGTCGGCAAAATCGAGCCCCACTTTCTGGTAAAGGTCATTGACATAAGCCGGATCGATATGGAAGTTCATCATCCCCGTCATTTTCACATTCTGGTATTCCTTTGAAGAGGCATCGATCTCTCGGAACGGATGGGGTTGCACCTTGACATCCACCTTGATGACTCTTTCGGCAATGGGCACAATGAAGTTGAGCCCCTCCCCCATGATTCTCTTCTCTACGCTCCCCCACCAGAGGACCACCCCCCGGTGGCCAGCCGGGACGATGACAAAGGTGCCCCAACCAACGAAAAGGATGACGCAGATCAAGATGATAATTCCAACATTCCGTGGATTCGGCTTTTTGAATTCAGACAGGTTGATGACTTTTTCCGCCATCGTTATCCTCCTCTAAGTGTCCTAACCGGGATGATGCCCACTACCCGAGCCAATCCCATAATTTTTGGGACCCTTCTCCCTAAGTTCAGGCCAGAAAACGAGACCATCTTCCCGAACCCGATCGGCTCATCGGGTATCATAGCATGAATATTTTTAAAAAAATGTTTTTCCTAAGGATGCGGGCAGATCCACGAGGCTCCCACCATCGTCTCAAATCCGGATCCGCCACCGGTTGTGGTCCCGGAGGCGTATAAATTTAAGGCAAAGGTGAAAAGGTAAAACTTTTGCCTTTTGCCTTAACCTCCCCGGCCTCACCCCGGCGCGGCAAACTTCCATGGATTTGCGAGAGCCTTGATGCTATAGTGGGGTTCAAAATTTGGTTTATAGGTCCTCCCCGGGAAAGGAAATCGGCATGAATCCATGGAAAATTGGCTTTGTGGGCACCGACGGCCGCACCTTGTTGGCCGCCCTGGAGACCAGCCGGGCCATCAGCGAGCTCTATCCCGGCGACTACCGGGGGCTGGTGGTGCGGGGCACCCCGGCCATGCCGGCCTGGGCCCGTAGAGTCGGCTGGCCGGTGGATTTCCTGCCGGTGGCCGACCATTGCGCCCCAGCCTATGCCGAGGCGCTGATCCGGGCCTTCCGGGAAGGGGCCCTGGACGCCGCCCTGGTCATGCCCGAGTCCCTGGTCTTCGACGGATTGGTGGACCTGGTGGCCGAAGCCGGCCACGGCGGCCGGATCATCGGCCTGAGCCGGCAGGCCGCCTTTGTGGAGGCGGACAAGATCGCCTGCAAACACCTGTGCCGGGAGGCGGGCATCCCGGTGGCCCCGGCCTGGGTGGAGGCCGACGCCCGGGATTACCGGTCGGTTTTGGGAACCTGCCTGGAATACCTGCACGATTTCGGCGGCGCGGTCCTGAAGTATCCCTACACCGCCGGCGGCAAGGGGGCCCGCATCATCGGCAATACCTGGGAAATCCCGGAGGTCTATGAGCTGCTGCTCCACGATTACCGGGAGGACTACCTGAAGGGGTTCGGTAAAAAAGCCCCCTGGCCGCTGCTCATCGAGTCCCGCATGTCCGGGGTGGAGATCAGCTTCACCATCCTGGTGGATAACCACGGCCATCACCAGCTCCTGCCCACGGCCATGGACTATCCCGAGCGTTTCGCCGGGCCGCCGGGCCTCGACAACCCCATCACCGGCGGCATGGGCTCCATCTCGCCCCACCCCCTGGAGTCTCCGGAACTGCTGCTCCTGGCGGAAGAGACCATCGCCCGCCCCCTGATCGCCAAGATGCGGGAGCGGGGGCTCCTCAGGCAGTGCGTCCTCTACCCCGGGTGTTTCGCCTCCTTCGGACGGGACTTTAACCCCACCGCCATTCGGGTGTGCGAGATTAATATCCGCCCCGGGGAGCCGGAGTTCCAGCCCGTCGTCAAACGGCTGCGCAATCTGGGGCCCTTGCTGCGGGCCATGGTGGAGGGCCGTTTGGACCAGGTGGCCCCGGAGGTCAGGAGCGACCAGATATCCCTCTGCCTGGCCCTGGTCACCGGCCCCGGCGGCCCCAAACAGCAGAAGGGCTACCCCTGGTCCCTGACCAAAGGGGAGGCCCTGGAGTTGGATTTCGATTATTTCGACAAAAAGAAGATTACCGTGATCCCTTCCGCCATGGAGTGGAACGAGGGGGTGTTCAAATCCGACGGCTCCCGGGTGGCTTACCTGGTGGCCAACGCCACGGTCAAGGAAGGGCAGCAGCGGGGCCAGGTGGTGGAAACCTTGCGGCAGAAATTGCTCAACGCCTTCGACCTCGGCAAGATCCGGGTCATCCCCCGGGAAAACCAGGCGGGCAACCGCCTGGCCCTGCGCCGGGACATCGGCCTCCATTACCGGCAGGCGGAATTGTTGCGGGCTTAAAAGATAGGGGAAAAGGGAAGAGTGGCTAAAGGCGGGATGCGCTTCGCTTTCCCGCCCTACGAGATGGTAGTGTCCTAATTAGAGGGGAAGGGGGAGATTTTATTCGCGAATTTGACTGTGAGTAGGTCGCCATCCGGCCCTTATCAAATCCGCCAGGATTAGATAATTAGCCCACGCCATCCCACAATGTTCTAAAGATGATGACTTGTATTCGGCGATTAACTGATCGTAAACTGGCCAAAGCTCAGAGGGGAGGGTTTTTCTTGCTTCCTTCTTCTTTGGGGAATCGTCTGATTTGGGCATAATTTTACCTTAGTAGAAAAAGGGTATCTTAAAAAATGTAATTATTATTAGCAGGATTATGGTGACAATAGTTATAATTGCGATCCACTGAGTTCCGGTATGAATTCGATAATGCGTGCCGTCGTTTAATATTGTCGCGATTGAACCGGAAATAAATATGACTGCCATCAAGAATAGGAAAACCTTACCGATTGCATAAAGGGCGTGAAAGATAACAGAAAAAACGTCCATCATCTTTCTCCTTCCTTAATCGAAAGGAAGCCCCACCACGCCACCTTGACATTTCGGACATTTCCGTTTGTAAAACTCTAGGCCGTTTGCACCATATTCGTTATTGCAATCCATGCAATGAAGGACAATGGTATATTCACGGTTCGTTTTACGCATAAATTTTTGATTGTTGCTGTTGATGTCGCCAATCTCTGGGATCATCTCCGGGATCGTTTTCATGGCATTATCCTTTTGTCCAGAGCCCGTAGGGCGAAAAAGCGAAGCGCATCCCGCCTTAGAATTATTCCAATTTAAACTTTCTTCATCCATGTTCCCTTTTCCCCCGGCTTGGAGGGCAAACCCGCACAGGCTGGAAGCCTGTGCCACCAACTGACCCCTGACCCCTGCTCCCTGTCACTGCACCTGATTTTCCTGGGGGTCCCCGTGGAATTTCAGGGCCGCGGGGCGCTGGCTATTGTCGATGTAACGGTTCCAGTAATCCCGCAGGTCCTGGATGGCCTGTTTTACCTCGATGGCCGCGCCCTGGGCCCGCAGTTGCCCCAGGCAGTAATAGAGTTCGTTGAGCAGGCGGATCTGGGTAATGCCCACCACCTGGTCAAAATCCTCCGGCGCCAGGGATTCCAGATTGATCTTTTCCAGCTCCGCCAATTCGTGGAGGATTTCCTCCACGATGCCACCGAGCAGGTCCTGGTAATAATCGGGGCGGCCCAGGTCCAGGCGGCGGCCCCGGCTCAGGGTGACCGCGGGGCTCATGTCAGCAGGCCGGCGCCTTATCTTTCAGGTAGTGATAGATGGCGCCGTCGTATTCGTGGGTGAGCTGGAAGACTTTGCGGGCCAGGACGAAGCGGGTGCCCAGATTGGTGGCTCCTTTGCTGAGCTTCATTTCGTGGATCACCAGGGCATAGTCCGCCGGGTCCACCACCACCGTAACCGCCTGGTAATTCTTGGCCGCGGCCCTGAGCAGGGTGGGGCCGCCAATGTCGATATTTTCGATGGCGTCCTCCAGGGTGCAGCCGGGTTTGGCGATGGCCTTTTCGAATTGGTAGAGATTCACCACTACCAGGTCGATGAAGCCGAGGTTTTGCCTCTGCATCTGCTCCAGGTGGCTGGCCAGGTCCCGGCGGGCCAGGATGCCGGCATGCACCTTGGGGTGCAGGGTCTTGACCCGGCCATCCAGCATCTCCGGGAAACCGGTGAAGTCCGAAACCTCGGTCACCGGGACCCCTCCTTCCCGCAATACTTTGGCGGTGCCCCCGGTGGACAGAATCTCCACCTGGCGACCAGCCAGGAATTGGCCAAACTCGACGATGCCGCTTTTATCGGTGACGCTGATCAGGGCCCGGGCAATGGGTTTCATACCTTCATTCTCTCCAGTTCGGTGAAAGTCAAAAGCAATCACAGGCGAGACGCCTGTGCCACTTGATTTGCCTTGAACCTTTGAACCAGCCCCTTAACCGAGAAAGAGCCTCAGGGCTTCCTGCTTCAGGCGCCGGAAATCTTCCTCGGCCTGATGCAGTTGTTTCTGGCGGAGGGCGTGCCGGATCTTGCGCACGGTTTCATCCAGGCTCAGGGGTTTGAAGACGATGTCCACCTGCTCATAATAGGCCAGCTGCTGGGTCTGGGCCCGCTGCTGCACCATGATGAGGAAGCGGGTGCCGGGATGGCGGGAGCGGACCTGGTCCAGGAACTTCTGGTAGTGCAGCTGCTTGGGATCGATGATGATGAGATCGTAGGTGCACTGCTCCAAGGCCTCCAGGGCCTCGGGCTCGGAGTTTACCAGCTTGAAGCTCTCATAGCCGCAGAGTTTGATGACCGCAGAGAGGAATTCCCGAACCCATTGCTCCTGATCCACTACCAGGATGCGGCCCTGGCAAACGGTATCCTCGGGCATCACGGGGCCTCCTTAAGGCTGCTGCTGATAATTTATCAAAAATGCACTGACTGGCAAGAGGGTGGCGGGGTTTTTGATGAAAGCCGCGGCCGGCGCCGGGCGCGGGCGGGAGATCCCTTAAAAAACCATCTCCTCTTCCGGGTTGATGAGGTTCATAATCAGCCCGCTCATCACCTTGGGATAGAAATAGGTGGATTTCCGGGGCATGGTGAGGCTGGCGGAGGCTACCTCCTGCACCTGCTCGATACGGGTGGGATTGAGGATAAAGGCCATGCGGGCGTCCCTCTGGGTCACCGCGGCCACCACCTCATCGATCCTGCTGGAGTATTTAAAGGTCTCATGGTCGTCCAGGGTCTGGGCGTCCAGGGCCAACACCTTCTCAAAGATCAGGTAATTGAGCACCGCCACGTCCAGTTGGGCCAGGGCGGGATGCATCTGACGGGCCAGCTGTTTTTGCCGCACCCCGGGGCGCAGCTTCAGAAGCCAGGCCTTGCGGCCGAAGCCCAGCATGATGAAGGCGGTCTCCGCGGCCGGGACCTCCGCCAGGGTCTGTTGCAGGAAGTCATCGTAGGCCGGGCCGAACTCGTCGGCGGCGGGCAACGAGAAGATTTCGAAGTATTCCTTCAGGCGCCCCAGGATCTTGGCCTCGTCCAGGTGCTTCACCCGGGGCCCCCCCAGGAGGCGGTGAGCCATGAGGATGACCAGGTTCGGGTCGTAGATGTTGGAGAGGTACATGAGGGTATAGTTGAAGCCCGCCTGGGGCGGCGCCTGGGGATACTGCTGTTTCAGGAGTTTTTGGTAATTGAGGGAGGTTTCGTAGCGGTGATGGCCGTCGGCGATGAACAGGGTCAGGCCGGCCAGGGCCTGGTGGGCCGCCTGGAGGGCGGCGGGCTCCGTTACCCGGTAGAGGCGCTGATAATATCCCAGGGTATCTTCAAAGGCCTCCAGCGGTGCAGGGGGCAGGGCCTGGCGTAGTTGGCCCAGGACCAGATTTTCCGGATCGGGATAGATGGAAAAAATGGGGGAAAAATGGGCCCTGGACTGTTTGAACAATTCCAGGCGGTCGGCCTTGACCGCGGAAAAGGTCTTCTCGTGGGGCTTAATGGCCCCGCCGCTTAAGGGCTCCAGGCGCACCAGGGCCGCCAGGCCGGTCCGGGTCAGCTTCCGCCCCTGGGCCTCGAAATCGGTCTCCCAATAGTAGAAGGCTGGCTGGGGATCCCGCACCAGCACCTCATGACGCAGCCACTGTTGGAACAGGGCGCCCGCCCGGGTGTAACGGTTGTGCAACCGATCGTCCCCGGCCAGGGGTTGGGGCAGGATCAGGTGCACCATGTTATAGGGACTGCGGGCCGCCAAGGCCTGCCGCTCGCTAGGCTTGATCACATCATAGGGCGGCGTCACCACGTCGGTCAGGTTCGACACCTTGGCGAAGTTATAATGCAGCCCCCGGAACGGGGCGACCAGGGCCACCGGGATCGTCCTCCTGTTTGCGAAACCGCTATTTCCCCCGGGAAATTCTACCTCTCCCCCCAGGACCGACTTCGCCTCCGGCCAGGAAAGGGCGGCAAATACCGGCTTAAATTTATCACCCTGGCACGTGGCGTCAATAGGCTCGTGGCACAAATCCGGCATTTCCCCGGAGAGCAGTCCGGAGCAGGTCACAAAAAACTCTTGACCCTGGTTACCCTCCGGGTTATAAAAACTGAATTAATCTTGAATTAAGGGATGGGCGTATGCGCATGACCCCTTCGCAGGTTAGGAGGGGTTATCAGGTTACGGGGCAAAAAAATCTGGGGCATTAGGCTCCCTTCCTCGTGCTCTCCGGACCATTGCCGGGGCCCAAACCTTATTCTCCCCGGGAGTTCCGCTCCCGGGGGCGCGCCGCCCCAGGCGGCGCAGGTGGCATGCCTGCCGGGCATTCCCCGGTGGCATCTTAACCTTGGTACGAGGAGGGCGGACTATTGAATAATGCGGTGCCTGGCTTCGGACTGCATCTCACCCTGGACGGGTATGGGTGCAGTTATGAGCGGCTGACGAACCTGGACGCCATCTATCAATTCCTGGATCATTGCCCCGACGTGATCCACATGACCAAGATCATGCCCCCTTACGTCTTCAAGTACCACGGCAAGGTCCCGGAGGATTGGGGCGTGTCGGGCTTTGTGCTCATCGCGGAAAGCCACATCAGCATCCACACCTTCCCCGACCGGGCCTACCTCAGCCTGGATATCTTTTCCTGCAAGGATTTCGACTACCAGCAGGCAATAGCCTACGCCACCGAAATATTCGGCATCACCCGCCACGAGATGAATCTCCTGGACCGGGGCCTGGAGTTCCCCCGGAAAGTGAGGTCAGTGGAACGCATCTTGCGCCAGGAGCGGGACCAGATGCGAGGTTAGCATGGACGAGGCCGACGCTCCTTCCTCCGGCTTCCTGGCGCGCCTCCGGCAACGGCTCAGCCGCAGGACCGCCATGCAGCAGCCGGAGGACGTGGAACGCGAAATCCAGCATATCATCGTGGAAGGGGAAGAGCGGGGCCTCATCACCCGCCAGGAAGGCGAACTCATTGAGTCCATCTTTGAGTTCAAAGATACCCTGGTCCGGGAGATCATGGTGCCCCGTCTGGGAATGGTGGGGGTGGAGCGCAACACCCCTCTGAACCAGATCATCCGCCTGCTCCTGTCCAGCGGCCATTCCCGGTTACCGGTATTTGAGGGGGACATCGACCACATCAAGGGCATCCTCCTGGCCAAGGACCTCCTGGTCTTCTGGCAGACCCCGGAGGAGACCTGGGACCTGGCCAAGGTCCTGCGCCCGCCTTATTTCGTCCCGGAAAGCAAGAAGATCAGCGACCTGTTGCGGGACCTGGTGGAGGGCAAGACCGCCATCGCCATCGTCATCGACGAATACGGCGGCACCGCCGGCCTCATCGCCCTGGAAGACATCCTGGAGGAGATCGTCGGGGAGATCTACGACGAATATGACCGCATGGAGCCCCGCCTGGTGCCCCAGGAGGACGGCGCCGTCCTGGTGGATGCCCGCCTGGACGTGGAGGTGCTCCTGGAGCACTTCCTCCTGCCTCGCCCGGAAGGCAAGTTCGAATCGGTGGGAGGGCTCCTGATCCATGAGCTGGGCCGGGTCCCCCAGGTCAACGACCGGGTGCAGATCGACAACCTGGAACTAACGGTGGTTTCCGCCGACGAGCGCCGGGCCAAGCAGGTGCGGGCCCGAACGACCCTGGCTGCAGAAGCGGGGGAGGAATGATTCAGGGGCCAGAGGTATAAGGCGCCTCAGCCCAAGGAAAAATAGCTAAACCTCTCCCTAGAAAGCGGCTATAATCCACCCAAGATGACCCGGACCGCCCTCAATCATATTCTGGCCGCCATCCTCTCGGGCCTCCTGCTGGCCGCGGCCTTTCCCAAATGGAACCAGACCTACCTGCTGTTCGTCGCCCTCATTCCCCTATACTGGGCCCTCCAGGGAAAATCGCTCAAGGCCGCCTTCGGCCTGGGGCTGGTCTCGGGCCTGGCCTACTATCTGACCCTGCTTTACTGGATCGTTTACGTCACCCACGTATTCGGCCATCTGCCCCTGCCTGTGTCGCTGGGGGTATTGCTGTTGCTGGCCGGCTACCTCAGTCTCTACCGGGCCCTCTGGGCCCTGGGGCTCAACTGGGGCGCCGCCCAGGGTCTGAGCCTGCTGTGGTGGGGGCCGCTCCTCTGGGTCACCCTGGAGCTTGGCCAAACCTACATCATCAGCGGCTTCCCCTGGGAGCTCTTGGGGACCGGCCTCGTGCCCCATCCCTTGCTGCTGCAGGTGGCCGACCTCACCGGGGTTTACGGCCTCTCCTTTCTGGTGGTCCTGATTAACGCCGGTCTGGGGCGCTCCCTATGGCCGCCCCGGACCTGGCGCACCCGGCGCTTTCGCCATCTGCCGGTGCTCGCCCTGGTGGTGGCCTGCTGGCTGGGCTATGGTCATTTGCGCCTGGAGGCGCTCCAAAAACTGGAGGCCCAGAGCCCGAAAATCAAAGTGGCCGTGGTCCAGGGCTGCATCGAGCAGGGCGAAAAATGGAAGAAGGAGATGGTGACTGCCACCCTGGAGCGCTACGCCGAGCTTACCCGCCAGGTTAAAGGCGCCCAGCTCATCGCCTGGCCCGAGGCCGCCATGCCCTTCTTCTTCCTGCGCACCCCGGATCTCGACGCACAGGTCCGGGACATCGCCAAGGAGAGCGGCGGCTCCCTCCTCTTCGGGGCGCCCGCCTGGGAGCTTACTGCCGAGGGGGAGCGCTATTTCAACCGGGCCTACCTCCTGTCTCCCCAAGGGGAAGTGCTGGGCCATTACGATAAGGCCCATCTGGTGCCTTACGGCGAATACGTGCCCCTGCGGCGCTTTATGCCCTTTATCGGCAAGATGGTGCCCATGGTGGGGGACTTTGCCGAGGGGCCGGTGGGCGCCACCCTGAGCCTGCCGGATGGTGTGGCCTTGGGGCCCCTGGTCTGCTATGAGTCCATTTTCCCCAATTTAAGCCGGGCCGAGGTGGCTAACGGCGCCCGTCTGCTGGTGAACATCACCAACGACGCCTGGTTCGGCAAGACCGCGGCGGCTTACCAACACCTGTCCATGGCGGTGCTCAGGTGCGTGGAGAACCACGTCTGCCTGGCCCGGGCCGCCAACACCGGGATCTCCGCCTTCATCGACGCCCAGGGCCGCATCCTCTGGCAGTCGGAACTTTACGTCCCCGCGGCCCAGGTCCTGGAGCTGCCCCTGATGCCCGGCGGCAGTCTCTACACCGAGTTGGGCGACCTCTTTGCCTGGGGCTGCGTCATTCTCACCGGCCTGCTCCTGATTTTCGCCCGGCGCCGCCGCTGGGATTGATAGTTATTTGGGGGGAGGGCCAGGGACTTCGTCCCTACCC
>JBKQKO010000097.1:0-7534 GCA_052147455.1 Desulfobaccales bacterium
TGCAGTATTGGATGTTCCTGGCCTTTGGCCTGGCCTTCGCCATCAAGGTGCCCATGTTCCCCTTCCACACCTGGTTGCCCGACGCCCACACCGAAGCGCCCACGGTGGGTTCCGTCATCCTGGCCGCGGTGCTCCTGAAGATGGGGACTTACGGTTTCCTGCGCTTCAATATGCCGTTGTTCCCCCAGGCGGCTCATTACTTTGTGCCCCTGTTTTCCATCCTGGCCCTCATCGGCATCGTTTACGGCGCCCTGGTGTCCATGATGCAAAAGGACCTGAAGCGCCTCATCGCCTTCTCCTCCGTGAGCCACCTGGGCTTTGTCATGCTGGGGCTGTTCACCTTCACCGTCTCGGGGTTGCAGGGCGGCATCATCCAGATGATTAACCACGGCATCTCCACCGGCGCCCTGTTCTTGATCGTGGGCATGATCTACGAACGGCGCCACACCCGGATGATTGCCGAGTTCGGGGGTCTGGCCACCCCCATGCCCATTTTCGCCACCATCTTCATGATCGTCACCCTGTCCTCCATAGCCGTGCCCGGCACCAACGGCTTCATCGGCGAATTTCTCATCCTTTTAGGCGCCTTTAAGAGCAACATCGTCTATGGCACCATCGCCGCCACCGGCGTCATCTTTTCCGCCTGTTACATGCTCTGGATGTTCCAGCGGGTGGTCTGGGGGGAAGTGACCAACGTGAAGAACCGGGAACTCGCCGATCTCTCCTTGAGGGAGATCGCCATCTTTCTGCCTTTGCTGCTGTTCATCCTCTGGATCGGGGTCTATCCTAACACCTTCCTGAATAAGACCAAGGCCACTACCAACAATTTTGTGGCCATGATGGAAAAAGCCCAGGCCGTCCAGGTCACCCAATCCCAACATGCAGGGTGGGCGCTGCCCGGCAAAATCGAGGTTGTTAAAGGGGAGGCGCTATGACCATCACCATCCCCGGTTTCCACCTGTACAGCATCGGGCCGGAGCTCATTTTGACCCTCACCGCCATCGCCATCCTGCTGCTGGACGCCCTCTCCCCCAGCGGGCGCAAGGCCGCTTTTCCCCAGCTCAGCCTTCTGGGCCTGGCCGCCGCGGCAGTAATGACCGTTCTCATGTGGGGCCTCCGGGGCACCGACTTCGCCGGCATGATCTACGTGGACAACTTTACCTTCTTCTTTTATCTGATCTTCATCCTGGGAACCGCCCTGACGGTGATGATCAGCCGGCAATACCTGGAGGACTACGGCAAAAATCTGGGCGAATACTACGCCCTGCTGCTCTTTGCCACCGTGGGTATGATGCTCATGGCCGCCAGCGCCCATCTCATCATGCTCTTTTTGGGCCTGGAGGTGATGTCCATCGCGGTGTACGTCCTGGCGGGCCTGTTCCGGGAGGATCCCCGCTCCAACGAAGCCTCCCTGAAATACCTGATCCTGGGCTCCTTCTCCAGCGCCTTTCTGCTCTTCGGCATGGCCTTCCTCTACGGCGCCGCCGGGGGTACCCTGTATCTGGACCAACTACCCAAGGCCCTGATGGGCCACACCTTCATGCGGCCCATGACCCTGCTGGCCATGTCCCTGTTGCTGGTGGGCTTCGGATTCAAGGTGGCCTCGGCGCCCTTCCACATGTGGACCCCGGACGTCTATGAAGGAGCCCCCACCTCGGTCACCGCCTTCATGGCGGTGGGAGTGAAGGCCGCGGCCTTCGCCGCCTTCGCCCGGGTCTTCTTCCTGGCCTTCCTGGCGATGAAGCTGGACTGGACCATGCTCCTCTGGATCCTGGCGGTGGCCACCATGACGGTGGGCAACGTCACTGCCCTCGTCCAGACTAACATCAAACGCATGCTGGCTTATTCCTCCATCGCCCACGCCGGCTACCTGCTGGTGGCCCTGGTGGCCGCCAACAAATTGGGCGCGGTGAGCCTCCTTTACTATCTGCTGGCCTATACCTTGATGAACCTGGGGGCCTTCGGGGTAGTGATCCTGGTGGGACGCAAAAAGGACAGCTATCTCAATATCTACGACTACTCCGGTCTGGGCTTCCAGCACCCGGCCCTGGCCGCGTCCATGGCTCTATTCATGTTCGCCCTGGCGGGCATGCCTCCCACCGCCGGGTTTGTGGGCAAATTCTACATCTTCTCCGCCGCAGTGCAGGGGGGCTACATCTGGCTGGCCATCATCGGCGTGATGAACTCCCTGGTATCGGTCTATTACTACCTGAGGATCACGGTGCTCATGTACATGAAACCCGCCGAAGCCGGCCTGGGCCCGGTAACTTTCTCACCCGGCCCCACCGCGGTGCTGGCCGCCACCGCCGGCGGCGTGCTGCTGATCGGCATTTTCCCCGGCTTCCTCTACGACCTGGCGATGAACGCGGTGAAGATCTTTCCCGGCCTGTAACCGGTTAAATCTCCCCATAAAAAAGCAGGGCCCCGGGCCCTGCTTTTTTTGGCTGGAAAGGATCAGGATCAAGCCGCCTGGTGGGTCCGCTTCTTCAGGCGGTTGGCCTTCTTGCGCAGGATGTCGATCTGTTGGCGGGAGGCCCCCGCGGTAATGGCCTCCAGCTTCTTGGTCCGGAGCTCCCGGGCCTTCTCCTTCAAATCCCGCACGCTCACCTTTTCCACGGCTTTCCCTTCTTCCTTGATGCCCTTCGCCTTTTTAATGGCGCCGAGCAGCTCTTCTTTGTTCATGCCGTGGACGCCGCTGATCTCGCCCATCTCCAGGGCGTATTTGCGCAACTCCGTGGCCGTCATCTTATCCAGGGGCTTTTCTTTCTTCTCTTTGCGTTCCTTTGGGGCCATTTTTCCTCTCCCGGTTATAGTTCAAGGTTCAAGGTTATGAAGATCAACGTTATTCCTGGGGGGAGCGGGAAAATCCCGCCCCCACGGGTATTCTTTTGAGCCTGCCGCTAAAGGGGCACACCACGCGGTGCCGCGATCTTCCCCCTAAATTTAACTATAATCCCCGAATTCCTCAAGCCCAAAAGGTTACTGCTGGGAGCTAACCGGGATGACACCCTGAAAACTCCTGGACAGGATCGTCTACAGTCTGGCCTATCCCTGATAATCGGCGGCCACAGGCCGCCCTATAACATCCCATTTTCCTGGCGGCTCCTAGGGCGGGCTGTGCCCGCCGCCCTAACCGGCGCTCCCCTCACCTGGCCCACTCCCTTCTTGGGGGAGAGGAGACCAGGAAGGAACCAAGCTAATGCCGCCCCGGCGCCCAGAAGGAGCACTAGTTATCTGACGCCCTTGGCACTCTGTTCTTGACGAAAACCGAAAACCGTCTATTTTTCCTCTTTATCCATCTTTTCCGCCAGCCTGATGAAGGGCCTGATCAGGTCGATGGGGATGGGGAACAGGGTGGTGGAGTTTTTCTCCGCGGCGATCTCCCGCAGGGTCTGGAGATAGCGCAGCTGCAGGGACATGGGCTCGGTGGCTAAAATTTTCGCGGCGTCGGCCATCTTGGCGGCCGCCTGGAATTCGCCCTCGGCGTTGATCACCTTGGCCCGCCGCTCCCGCTCCGCCTCCGCCTGCTTGGCGATGGCCCGCTGCATTTCCGCCGGCAGGTCGATGGAGCGCACCTCCACCAGGGTCACCTTGATGCCCCAGGGCTCGGTTTGCTTATCCAGAATCTCGGCCAACTGGGTGTTGACCTTCTCCCGTTCGGCCAGCAAGTCGTCCAGCTCCATCTGGCCGCAGACGCTCCTCAAAGTGGTCTGGGCCAGCAACTGGGTGGCCGACCAATAATCCCGCACCTCGATGATGGCCTTCATGGCGTCGATGACTCGGAAATAGACCACCGCGTTCACCTTCACCGAGACGTTGTCCCGGGTGATGACGTCCTGGGACGGGACCTCATAGGTCGCCAATTGCAGGTTGACCTTGACCAGCCGGTCCACCATGGGAATGATGATGATGAGGCCCGGCCCCTTGGCGTGTGGGAGGGACCGGCCCAGGCGGAAGATCACCCCCCGTTCGTATTCGTTCAGGATCTTGATGGCACTCATGAGAAACAGAAACGCAAGTGCGATGAGCACTAAGCCAAAACTCCCCATAGCCGCCTCCTTAAGATTTTTGCATTACCCGGCGCACCCGGAGTTTCAAGTCCCGGACCGCCAGCACCTCAACGGGTTCCTGGGGGGCGATGGGCTCGTCGCTCACCGCCTGCCAGTTTTCGCCGTGGATGAAGACTCGTCCTTCGGGAGCCAGCGGGGTCACGGCCACCCCCCGTTCTCCCACCAGGCCCTCGGCCCCGGTAACGACGCGCCGCCTGTGGCTGCGGAAAACGATGCCCGCCACTGCGATGAAAAAGAGGGATATGGTGAAGACCGTGGGGAGCAGCACCCCCCAGGAGACTCCCATACCGCCGCCCTGCCCCCTGAACAGCATGATGGCCCCCAAGAATAGCGCCACTACCCCCGCCAGGGAGAGCATCCCGTAACTGCTGACCTTGAACTCCAGGATGAAGAAGACGAAGGCCAGCAGGATCAGGAGGACGCCGATGTAATTGACAGGCAAGGCCTGAAAGGCGAACAAGGCCAGCAGCAGGCAGGTGGCGCCGATCACCCCCGGCAGCACCACCCCCGGGTGGGCCAGCTCAAAGTAGACGCCGGCCAGGCCGATCATCATCAGGATGAAGGCGATGTTGGGGTCGGCGATGTGCTTCAGGATGCGGTAGTGCAGGGTCTCGGGGATTTCCTTAAGCGGCGCCCCTGCGGTTTGCAGAACCTGCGGTTTGCCCCGCACCAGCACCACCCGGCCGTTAAGTTTGGCCAGCAGATTGTCCAGGTTGTCGGCCTGCAGGTCCACGACCTTGAGTTTCACGGCTTCTGAGGCCGGGATGGAGACGCTCTGGCGGATGGCCTTCTCCATCCAGTCCGGGTTGCGGCCGTGTGCCTCGGCCAGGGCCCGCCCGTAGGCCACAAAATCGTTGAGCACCTTCTTTTCCATGGTCGGGTCCATCTTGCCGCCCATACCGATGGACACGGGGTGGGCCGCGCCGATATTGGTGCCCGGGGCCATGGCGGCCGCGTGCGCCGCCTGGGTAATGAAGACCCCGGCGGAGGCGGCCCGGGCCCCGCTGGGAGAGACAAAGACGATCACCGGCACCCTGGCGTTGGAGATGGCCTGGACGATTTGCCGCATCGAGGTATCCAACCCCCCCGGGGTGTCCAACTGCACCACCAGGGCTGCGGCCTGCTGCTTCTCCGCCGCTTCGATGCCTGCCAGGATGAATTCCGCCAGGCCGGGGTTCACGGAACCCACTGCGTCCAGGTAATAAACGGGCCGGGGGGCGGCCCGGCAAACCGCGGCCGCGAACAGCAGGGTAAGGATAAGGAGTGCAAAAATCCCTGAACCGCGTTTCATCTTTTAACTCTCAGCTTGCAGCAGTCAGCTTGCAGCCATGTAGGGTGCGCACTGCGCACCGTGCAGAAACTTTCTTGCCAAACTTTTGGTTTTTTGGGCGACCCGGCGGGTCGCCCCTACAGCTTCCGGCTAATCTTCTTCATGTTCCGCCAGGTACTCCATCACCCGCTGCATGTCCTCCCAGGTCTTATGGCGCTCCTGGGGAAACCTGAGGAGATAGGAGGGGTGAAAGGTGGGCATCACCCGGATGTGGTCGTGGCGCTGCCAGCGGCCCCGCAGGCGGGTTATGGGTTCTTTGGAGCCCAGCAGGGCGTGGGAGGCCACCTTCCCCAGGGTGACGATTACCAGGGGCCGGATGGCCTTAATCTGCTTGAGCAGATAAGGCAGGCAGGCCTCGATTTCATCGGGCAGCGGGTCCCGGTTCCCCGGGGGGCGGCTCTTGACCACGTTGGTAATATACACCTCTTCCCGATCCAATCCCAGCTTGTGCAGCAGGTTGTTGAGGATTTGGCCGGCCTTCCCCACAAAAGGCCGCCCCTCCAGGTCTTCCTCGGCCCCGGGGGCCTCGCCGATGAACATCAGGCGGGCGCTGGGCGAACCCTCTCCGAAGACCAGGTTCTTGGCCCCGACGTAGAGCTTGCAGCGCCGGCAGCGCCCCATCTCCCGCCGGATTTCCTCCAGGGTTAAACCCCTCTCGGCTGCCGCCTCGCTGGCGGCAGGCGGCGCCGCGGCCGGCTCCCGGGGCAGGCCTCGCCAGCCCAGACGCCGCTGATAGCGAAGCCACTCCGTTAGCTGCTCCGTAAGGGCCAGCAATTCCGCCGCCGGGTCCTCAGGCATCCTCCCCCCTTACCTCCTCTCCGCCACTGGCCGCAAGCAGCTTCGCCACCTGGTCCAGGAGGCGTTCCGCCACCTCTTCCTTGGTAAGCAAGGGCAGCCGCAGCGGCTCACCTTCACGCCTAAGGATGGTAACCTGGTTGGTGTCCACCGCGAAGCCGGAGTCGGTCCGGGTAACGTCGTTGGCCGCGATGAGGTCCAGGTTTTTCTCCTTGAGTTTTCTCAGGGCTTCGGCTTCCAGATCGTGGCTCTCAGCCGCGAACCCCACCATCACCTGCCGGGTTTTGAGCCGGCTCACCTCTCGCAGGATGTCCGGATTTTGCACCAATTCCATCTGCGCAGCGCACTTCCCCCGTTTGAGCTTGCGCCCCTCGAGGGCCCGCGGCCGATAGTCGCCCACCGCCGCGGCCATCAGCAGCGCCTCCGCCGCCATAAACCTTTCCTGCACCGCGTCCAGCATCTCCCAGGCTGACCTGACCCAGACCCGTTCCACTCCGTAGGGTGCCGGCAGGGCGCTGGGACCGCTGATCAGGCACACCTGGGCTCCCCGGCGCCAGGCCACTTTCGCCAGGGCATAACCCATCTTGCCGCTGGAGCGGTTGCTGAGGAAGCGCACCGGATCCAGGTCTTCGTGAGTCGGCCCGGCGGTCACCAGCAGCCGCCGGCCGGTGAAATCCTGGCGGCTTAACAAGCGGGCGCCGGCCTCCATAATCTCCTCCGGCTCCGGCAGCCGGCCCAAGCCCACGGCGCCGCAGGCCAACTCGCCGCTGGCGGGCTCCATCACCTGCAAACCCCGGGCCCGGAGGCGGCCCAGATTCTCCTGGACCACCGGCGAGTTCCACATGGCGACGTTCATGGCCGGGCACAGCAGCACCGGCCTGGTGGCCGCCAGCATGACGGTGGTCAGCAGATCATCGCCGATCCCCGCCGCCAGCTTGCCGATGAGATTGGCAGTGGCCGGGGCCAGGATGATGGCGTCCACCTCCTGCCCCAGGGAAACGTGCTCCAAAGGCTCCACCGCCCCGGGCCCGAACATGCCCGCCGCCACCGGCTCGCCGGTCAGCGCCTGGAAGGTCAGGGGCGCCACGAATTCCCGGGCGGCCGCGGTCATCGCCACCTTAACCCGGGCCCCGGCTGAGATCAAGCGCCGGGCCAGCTCCGCCGCCTTGTAAGCGGCAATGCCGCCGGAAACCCCCAGTAAAATGCGCTTGCCGGTGTAAATCATGGGCATTGGCCTTTTGGGTGAGGGGGCTAAGGGCCTTTTTGTAAGTGGCCCTTACCCCCTCCCCCAATCCCCCCACCCCCAATCCCTTAAGTTTTTTTTCGATCGGGGAAGTCG
>JBKQKO010000098.1:0-107078 GCA_052147455.1 Desulfobaccales bacterium
TTCCTATCTTGTAAATTGTTATTATTTTTGAATTACTTCGTTAATTGCCTGGCGAGCAATTATGTTTTAAAAATTAAGTCATGCGAATCTTGGAAGTGGGAGGGTCTCATAATTTTCGAGGAAAAAAGTAAGCCACTACAAACTGATTTATATGGTACATTCCTGCCCCATTCGCATCTTTGTAATGAGTGTAAGGGAAGATGTTGCAAGGGTCCGGCGCTGCGTTTTTATGCAATTGACTACTTGGTCTTAGGCGGGCCCAATGATAGAGCAGTCCGTATGTCTCAATTTAGCCTATTGTATATGTTAAATAGATTTAGACATTACATTGGACCGATTATGGATGTCAAAAATAAGAAGACTATAGAGCGTAAGGCGGAAGACTTAGTTTTTCAAGAAAATAGGAATCCTAATTGTTGTCCGGAGCTGAGCGATTCTGGATGCCGTCTGCCATTGGGGAGACGCTCTGCCGTATGTCTAACCTTTATTTGCCCTGAGATGACGCAGGCAATGACCTGGTCCGAATATTTAAAATTATTAATCATATCTATAAGATATTTCTTTTACCTTACTATTAATTTGCGCAAGGCTATTAATGAAATATTGAAACAATGTCAATAGAACTATGGAATGAATGATTATGCAACGCCCAAAACATCTGGACTTGGTTATGGTGACATGCTGGTAAACAGCCTTGATATTATTCTTTTTCTTATAGGGATGCCCATAGTTTTGCTCGTAAAAATAAGATCTTGGCGAGGGTTATACCCACCGTTACCTGCCTCCGAAGCTGCAAAGACCGCTCCGGAACCGGATGTACAATGATATAGAGGTATACGAAATTTTAAGGAAATTCTCTCATTAACGAAATATTGGATAAATAATGCGGATTATGTTGGTAACCTTATTATATATGCCGGATGGCGGGCCCAGTGCCCCGCTCTATGGCATGCTTTGCGAAGAGCTGGCTCAAAGGGGCCACGAAGTATCAGTTATCGCCGCAGTGCCTCACTACCCGACCGGAACAGTGCCTTCTCAGTTTCGAGGCAAATGGATGCAACCTTCTGATGAACATGGGGTCCGGGTAATGCGGATTAGGGTCCCCTCAGTGCAACGTGTCGATTTGAAAAAGCGAGCGGTTCAATTTGCCAGTTTTCAACTGGGTGCCTCGTTGGCTGGTTTAAGGCAGAACTATGATGTGCTGCTATTTGGCAACCCTGCGCTGGAAGTGTGGCTGCCGTTCACCTTGCTTTCGGTGCTGCGATGCAAGCCGGCAGTTTTTTCTGTCCACGATGTTTATCCTGATGTCGGCGTCAGCCTGGGGATATTTCGTGGTAAGTCAATAGTGTCTGTGGTGGGATATTTGGAACGATTTTGTTTAAGTCGATCAAAGCTGGTTCGGATTTTGTCAGAATCCTTCGTCAGGCCACTGCGTTCTCTTGGGGTTACCGACGATAAAATGGTGTTGGTGTATGACTGGGTTGATACAGACCTGATTAAACCCTTACCCAGAGACAACACTTTTGCCTTAGAACATCAATTAGTTAATCATTTTGTCGTCCTCTATGCGGGAAATATCGGTCTTTCGCAAGGGCTGGAGCAGGTCTTGGCGGCAGCTGAGTTACTGAAGGATCATGAAGAGATAAAATTTGTCTTTGTCGGGGACGGGGCTGGTCGGAAACCCTTGATGGCGCAAGCCCTTGAGCGTAACCTGGAAAATGTTCAGTTCTTGCCTTTTCAACCACGGAACCGCCTGCCTGAAGTGCTGGCAACTGCCGACGTCTCTCTGGTTACTTTAAAAAAGGGGATTGGCACCGCTTCTCTACCTTCCAAGAGCTTCTCTATTTTGGCCAGCGGTCGCCCCCTCTTAGCCAGCGTGGATGAAGGCAGCGATACCTGGAACTTAGTGAAAAGATCGCAGTCAGGTATCTGTGTGCCACCGGAAGATCCTGGGGCGATTGCGAGAGCTATTGTTGATTTAAAGAACGATGAGCGCTTGCGGGAGAATTTTGGGAAAAAAGGGCGAGCTTATGCCTTGCAATACCATTCGCCGCAAGCCGCGGCAGAAAAGTTTGAGCAGTTATTGCTGGCGGCCCTGCCAGTCGCTGATCCAGTCGCATTTTCAACTCTGATGAAGTCTTCCGGGTAATTAACGAAATCTTTTAAAGAAGTTAAAGGAGGGGTTTCCGGTGATCCCCGCGATGGATGAGGAGTGCGATACAGCCGAACTCATCCGGAAGGCCAAATGCGGCCTGGTGGCGCCTCCGGCCCAAGAAGAGGCGCTGGCTGAGGCGGTCTTATATTACTACCGGCATCCCGAGGCCCTTGAATTAGCCGGCCACAATGGTCGGCGGTTTTTCCTGAAGCACTTTGAGAAAGAGTTGGTCCTCAAACAGTATGTGGATCTGGTGGATGCGGTAGCCTGTGGCGGGGGTGGTAAAACTTTGATTAATAACCAGATGAACACCTCCCCATGAACGCCGAAATTTTCGCCGAATGGTTCCGGCGGCAGGGTTATCAGGTGGCCCGCACCGAGAGCAGCTACTGGGTGAACCTGGGCAGGCGGGTATATCAGGCCTTTCCTTACCACTGGCTCATTCAGCCCGAAGAAGCGGAGCTGCAGGAATTCATCCAATCCCAACAGGCCCTTGCTCTCAGGTATTCCACACTGTTAGAGGCGCCGGAGGGCTGCTTCAGCTATCATGCCGTATTGGGAGAATCGGCATATGATTTGGGAAGCTTCGGGAAAAAAGCCCGCTATGATTTGCGTCAAGGCCTAAAGAATTGCACGATACAAAAAATCTCTTTTGAGAGATTGGCTGAAGAGGGGTGGCTGCTGCAAAAAGATACCATGGAACGGCAAGAACGGCAGGACTCTATGTCCATTGGCACTTGGCGCTCTCTCTGTTTAGCGACAGGAGGCTTACCCGGCTTTGAAGCCTGGGGGGCTTTAATAGAGGGTCAACTCGGAGCTTCTGCTATTACGTTCCAGTTGTCCGATTGGGTTTACATTCTTTTTCAGCAAAGCCACCGAAAATATCTTCCTATTAAACTTAATAACGCATTGAGTTTCATTGTTATGAAAGAAATGATTAGTCGTCCCCTAGTTAGAAAAATTTTTTATGGCCTGCACTCGTTGGACGCGCCAGCATCCGTAGATCAATTCAAATTCCGGATGTGCTATGTTGCTAAGCCGGTGCGCCAGCGGGTCGTTTTTCATCCGTGGATCAAACCGTGTATCAACCGCGTGAGCCATACCGTGGTCCGGAATCTGCTGAAGCTGACTCCTGGCAACCCCACCCTGGCCAAGGCGGAAGGGATGATGCGGTTTTACCTGGAAGGCCTGCGCCCCCTGGAAGATCAGAACTGCCCAGAAATCTTGAGAAAATTAGACTGGAAAACAATATCTAGAACCACAGGGCCAGGAGAAGAAACTTAATTATACGTGGGACCCCGGCGCCAAGAAAGAACCGATGGATTTGATCGCGTGCGTCAGTTGCGCCAGGCTCGCTGCTCTGAAGAGCGTGGGGCTCCACCAGCATCTGGGCGATTTGAAAGTCCTTGATTTCGGATAAGGAATAATAAGTTAGATGTTCAAAATCCCTTTCTCCAAGGTAAATTGTGACGGAAATGAACTGGAGTATGTTAGGGAAGTCCTGGCCTGCGGTTGGCTGACTACAGCAGGAAAGACGCACGCCTTTGAAGATCAATTCCGGGAAAGAGTTGGCGCACGTTTTGCCTGTGCGGTGAACTCTGGCACAGCAGGCCTGCACCTGGCGCTGGATGCCTTGAACGTGGGGCCAGGCGACGAAGTTCTGGTGCCGACGATGACTTTCACGGCAACGGCAGAGGTGGTTCGCTACCAGGGAGCAGACCCGATTTTTCTGGACGTTGAATACGGCTCATCACTGGTCACCCAGGAGATCCTCTCCGGGGCTGTGCAACAATACCCTGATGCCAAGGTATTCATGCCGGTCCATTTCGGGGGGCAGGCTGCTCCTTTGCTTGGCGCCAAAGGCAAGGGGCTTCTCGATCTCTGTCGAGAAAATTCCATTGGTGTGGTTGAAGATGCCGCCCACGCTTTCCTTGCCAAATGCCAGGGGCGGATGATCGGGAGCCTGGGCGATGTCACCTGCTTTAGCTTTTATGCCAATAAAACCATCACCACCGCAGAAGGAGGCATGCTAACCACCGACGACCCTGACATCGCCCAGCGGGTTAAAGTGATGAGGCTACACGGCATCGACCGGGATGTCTGGGACCGGTTCAATGCAGATAAGTCTTCCTGGGAATATGATGTGATCGCTCCCGGTTTCAAATACAACATGCCGGATGTCGCTGCGGCAATAGGACTCGCCCAACTGGAAAGAGCCGATGTTTTTCAAAGAGAGCGCCAGCGCTGCGCCAGATTCTACCTGGAACGTCTTTCCGGCCTCGGCAGCGTCGATCTTCCCCTGGTTCACGGTAGCATGGAGGACCACGCCTGGCATCTTTTTGTAATGATTTTGAACGAGCAGTCGCCGGTTTCACGCAACCGGTTTATCGAAATCATGGCCCAGCGAGGCATTGGCACCTCAGTCCACTACAAGCCGCTGCATCGCATGACCTATTACCTGGAACGATATAACCTGCGCCCCGAAGACTTTCCAAATGCCGAGAGAATCTGGAAGGGCTGTGTGAGCTTGCCCATCTATCCGGCTTTATCGGATGATGAGCTTGACTATATCTGTAAGGTGATTTGGGAGGTTTTGGGCTGAAGAGATAACGCCAGACTGGGAGCTACGCTAGCGAACTATTGACCCAGATTGAACTTTTTGAATTTTGTCGCATTCCATAAGGGTATTTCACACGGGCGGGCTTTCAAGAGGAAGGCGAAGCGGTGAATTAGGGTGAATCTGTAGGGAGGCGTACAGAGGTGCAGAGAGGTATTCCGAGATTTGTGGAGATTATATTGGCTTTGGGCGGACTGATTATCGGTTCGCCCTGGTTATTTCTGGCGGCGGTGATCATCCGGTCCACTTCGCCGGGGCCAGTCTTGTTCCGACAGCAGCGCGTCGGTCGTTTTGGAAAGAGCTTTGAACTGGTTAAATTCCGCAGCATGCGCATTGAAAACGAAGAACCCCAGATAACTGCCAAAAACGACGTCCGCGTTACCAGGGTAGGCCGGCTATTGCGCAAAAGCAAGCTGGATGAACTCCCTGAACTTTGGAACGTGGTTCGAGGAGACCTCGCACTGGTAGGTCCCCGGCCTGAGGTCCCAAAATACGTGAATCTGGAAGATCCGTTGTGGCATAAGGTACTGGAAGTTCGGCCAGGAATCACGGACCCGGTAACGGTCCGGTTGCGCAACGAAGAGGAGTTACTGTTACGATGCGGAGGGGACCCCGAGATATTCTACGTGAATACCCTACAGCCATACAAGCTGGTTGGATATTTGGATTACCTGCAGCAGCGCACGTGGCGCACTGATGTGAGAGTGCTTCTTGGCACAGTTTTCGCCATCATTTTACCTGTGAAGGCTAAGCCGCCGGAAATGGTGGAAATTGTGGTTCATGCGACTAAAGCCTACCCGGTTTCCGAAGGGCCAGGATTGTGAGTTTGAAAAATTCTTGATCACGTTAACCCTGGTCTTGCCGCTTCCTGGTTTTCCTGTAGGCACCGGCTCCAGGTGCTGAAGCAGCCCTAATCCCGAACCGAATTATTTCAGAAAAAGGCCCGCACGGAAGCGATCACTTTCCTCAACTGGTCTTCCGTCATCGTTGGAAAGAGGGGCAAGGTAATCTCCCGGGCGACTGCGTCTTCAGTTTGGGGGAGGTGATGGGGATGGCTAGCTGGCCAGAGTTTCCGGTAATAAGAAAACTGGTGCACTGCCGGATAGTGAATGCTGGTCTGGATTTGCTGTTCTGCCAGGGCGCTCATCAAGGCGGCCCGACGGCTGCGTTCGGCCAGCACCGGAAAAAGATGGTGGGAGGAGCCCAGCGTCATCCCCTGGAAAGGCAGGACTAATTGCTCGCAATCCTTCAACCATTCCTGGTAACAACCGGTTAACTCCCGGCGCCGGGCATTGTTCTCTGCCAGGTTGCGGAGCTGCACCAGGCCCAAAGCCGCCCGCATTTCATCCAGCCGGTAGTTATACCCCCGAGCCACCACGTCGTAGCTGAAGCTGTGCCCCTTATGCCGGTCCCAGGTGAGGGTGGTCATGCCATGGGAGCGCCTGATCCTGATTTTCTCCGCTAAGCCGTCATCCTTCGTGACCACCATGCCGCCTTCGCCGGTGGTCATATTCTTGTTGGCGAAGAAGCTGAAGCAGCCGACGTCGCCGATGGTCCCTGCCATCTGAGGGCCGTCTTTGGAGTGATAGACGGCGCCGGGGGCATGGGCGCAATCCTCGATGATCTTTAAGTTATATTTGGCGGCCAGGGCCCGCACCCCGTCCAGGTCGCAGGGGTAGCCCCCGTAGTGGAGCACCATGATCGCCCTGGTTTTTTCCGTCACCTTGGCGGCGGCGTCTGCTACCGAGAGGTTCAGGTCATGGGGACCCTTGATGTCGATAAACACCGGCCTGGCCCCGGTGTAAAGGATGGCGTTGGCGGTGGCCACGAAGGTGAGAGCGGGACAGAGGACCTCATCGCCCTCTTGGAGCCCCACCGACTCGCAGGCCAGGTGCAGGGCGGCGGTGCCATTGGCCACCGCGAAGGCATGTTTGACGCCCAAAAACTCTTTGAATCTATGCTCAAACTCCTCGGTCTTGGGCCCCATGGAGAGCCAGCCGGATTTCAGGACCTCAGTAACGGCTGCGATCTCCTCCGGACCCAGGGTGACGTCGGCGAGGGGGACCTTCCAGTGAGATTCTGCCTTAGACATTGTAGATATCCGGTTTGTAACGGGAGAGGTTTTCCTGAATAAATTTAATGGTCCTGGCTAAACCTTCCTCCAGGCTCACCCTTGGTTCCCAGCCGATCAGTTCCCTGGCCTTGCGACAGTCGCAGAGTAATTCCAGCACCTCGCTGGCCACCGGGCGGACCCTTTCATCTTCGGTAATAATTCGTTTGTGGCCACCCAGCAGATCTACGATTTTTTCTGCCAGTTCTCCAATGGAGACTGACTTCCCTGAGCCGATGTTGATCACCTCGCCGATGGCCCTGGGGCTCTCCGCCACCTTGATGAAGCCCTCCACCGTATCGCTCACGTAATTCAAGTCCCGCACCGGGGTCAAACTTCCCAGCCGTATTACCTCTCCTGACAAGACCTGGCTGATGATGGTGGGAATCACGGCCCGGGCCGACTGCCGGGGGCCATAAGTATTGAAGGGCCGGATGGTGGCCACCGGCACCCCGAAAGAGAGGTAGTAACTCTCCGCCAGCTTGTCCGCCCCGATTTTGCTGGCTGAATAAGGGGATTGGCCTTTTAAAGGGTGCTTTTCGTCAATGGGGGTGTATTGGGCGGTGCCGTATGTTTCACTGGTGGAGGTATGGACGAAGCACTCCACATCCTGCTGCCTGGCCGCTTCCAAAAGATTCAAGGTGCCGCCACAGTTGACTGCCAGGAACTGGGAAGGGGCGGTATATGAGTAAGGGATAGCAATGAGGGCGGCAAGATGAAAGATTACCTCACAACCAGCCGCCCCTCGAGCCACGCCAAAGGGGTCGGTGATATCTCCGGCCACCACTTCCAAATGATCTTTGGCCGCGGCGGGCAACAATTCCAGCAGGCCCCAATCATTGCGAGAGTTGTAGCGCACCAGGGCACGCACCCGGGCTCCCAGTTCTACCAGGCGTTCCACCAGGTGGCTGCCGATGAAACCTCCGGCGCCCGTGACCAGGACTTTTTTGTTTTCCCAGTTCATAAATCTCGAAAAGTTAAATCCCCATTAGACTTAAGGAAGAGAGAGCTTCCCCTATTTTCCCAGGTTAAAGCAGGAACACGGCACCGGCCGCCAGGCCGGATCTGTTTGCCTCTTCCCCGGTCAGATACTGGACCCCGGAAGTCACCACCGTAACCTGAAACCCGGCCCGGGCCAGCAACCGCGCCTCCATCCAGGGGCGGCAGGCCCCTGGTTCGTGGTCCAGGGGCAGGTGGCAGGTCAGGAACAGGATGTGCGGCCTGGCATTCTCATCCACGGCTGCTTTTAACCGCTGCTACCACCCGCTGCGCATCTTCAGGACTCATGCCATGGTGCACCGGCAGAGCTAAGATCTTCTTGGCCAGGCTTTCGGTATGCGGCAGGTGACTTTTCCCATAGAGCTGCTCAAAGATCGGCTGCTGATGCAGGCCGCGGGGATAATGGACCCCAGTGGCAATACCCTTCTCATCCAGGCGCTGCGCCAGGGTATCCCGGTCGCAGCCGAAGGCTTCGGGCTCCACCACCACACAGTACTGGTGCCAGGCATGCCGGGAATTGGGGGTGAGCCGCTGCAGGTGTAGTCCCGACACCTCTGCCAGTCCCTGGTTTAGAATATCCGCGTTGCGTCGCCGAATAACCAACATTTCATCCAGCCTTTGGAGCTGCTCCCGGCCAATGGCCGCTTCCACATCGGTCATCCGGTAATTCAGTCCCAGCATGGTGTGCAGGTATTTGCCGGTTTCCCCGTGGGTGCGCAGATAGCGCAACTTGGTGGCATATTCGCTATTGTCAGTGCAGGTCATGCCCCCTTCCCCCACAAACATATTCTTCGAAGGATAAAAGGAGTAGGCGACGAAATCCCCAAAGGAGCCGACGTCTTTGCCGCGGTATTCCGCCCCGTGGGCCTGGGCTGCATCCCAGACGATGACCAGGTCGTGTTTCCTGGCAAAGGCTTGAACCGCGTCGATATCAAAGGCATTGCCGAAAAGATGCACCGGCGAGATGGCCCGGGTCCGGGGTGACAACCTCCTGGCCGCATCTTCCAGGTCCAAAAGGAAGGTCCGCGGGTCCACATCGCAAAGAATCGGTTTGCCGCCGCTCATAGCCACCATGCTGGCCGTGGCCATGAAGGTAAAGGATGGGACCAGGACCTCATCTCCAGGTTGCATAAAAGCTAGATAAGCCAGGTGCAAGGCCGCGGAACCATTGGCGCTGGTCACCGCATATTTTGCCCCCACCCTGGCCGCGAACTCCTCTTCAAAGGCGTTGCACTCTTTCCCCTGGCGTAAGGCCCCGGAGCGCAAGACCCGGACCGCGGCTTCGATTTCCGCTTCCGTCAATTTAATTTCCGCTATGCCGATTTTTTTCATTATGCCTGATCCAATTAACTACAATGAGCTCCTTGCCGGTGCCAGTTTCCCCGATAATCAGCATGGCGCTGCCTTTTTCATATCTTATGAGACTTATAGTTAAAACACCGTCGGGAAATTCCTATTTGCGGCAGCCATGGCCAACGCAGTCAAGACGCCGGTGACCAGGACTTTTTTGTTTTCCCGGTTCATAGATCTCGAAAAGTTAAATCCCAATTAGACTTAAGGAAGGGAGACCTTACCCACTTCCACCAGATAGCTCAATCAATTAAGGTTGAGTTCCACAAACGGTTTTGATAAGTTAGTTTAATGAATTGGGGCTCTCAAGTCAAAAATTATTCTTTCCTGGTCACTGGCAGCGCCGGATTCATAGGCTTTCACGTGGCCCGGGTTTTGCTCAGCCGGCAGGCCAAGGTGGTTGGCCTGGATAATTACAACGATTATTACTCCCCGGCCTTAAAGCTGGATCGAGATCGGGAACTTCGGAAATATCCCGACTTTGTCTCGATCCACGGGGATTTGACAGATCTTTCTCTTTTACGGTCACTGTTTGAAAACCACTCCCCGCAGAAGGTTTGCCATCTGGCCGCCCAGGCCGGGGTGCGCTACTCCCTGGTCAATCCCTTTGCCTACCAAAAGGCCAATCTGGAAGGATTTCTCAACCTCATCGAACTGGCCAGGCAAACCCAGGTGGAGAGGTTCGTTTACGCCTCCAGCTCCAGCGTTTACGCCGGCCTGACTGAGATGCCCTTTGTCGAAACCCAGCGGGTGGACACGCCCATTAGTCTTTATGCCGCCACCAAGAAGGCCAACGAACTGATGGCTCACGCTTATTCCCACCTATACGCACTGCCCAGCGTGGGCCTGCGGTTCTTTACGGTGTATGGTCCCTGGGGCCGGCCGGACATGGCCATGTGGCTTTTCACCGAAGCCATGCTTGCGGGCAAACCCATTAAAGTTTTTAATTACGGCCGGATGCGCCGAGACTTCACCTACATCGACGACATCGTCCAGGGTGTCCTGGCGGCTTTAATGGCAACCGGTCTGGAGACTTATGAGATCATCAACCTGGGGAACCATCGGTGCGAGGAACTGACCAGGGTTATTGAGATCCTGGAGCATGAATTGGGCGTGAAGGCCAGGCAAGACCTTCTGCCCATCCAGCCGGGAGACGTACCCGCCACCTATGCGGATATTGCCAGGGCCAGGGAGAAGCTCGGTTTTCAACCGACCACCCCCATCGAGGTGGGGGTTCTCCGGTTTGTGCAGTGGTACCTGGGCTATCACAGGCGGGTCGGGGCCCAAGGCTAATATCTCCCTTGGGAGCAAAGGACATCACCACTTATGGATTTGATGGCCAAGATCAAGAATAAGCAGGCATTGGTGGGCATCATCGGCCTGGGGTACGTGGGACTACCGCTGGTGCTGCGCTTTGGCCAGGTAGGATTCCGGGTCCTCGGGTTCGACACGGATGACCGGAAGGTGGAGGCCCTAAACCGGGGCGAGTCCTACATCAAGCACATCCCGTCGGCCCGCCTGGCGGAACTGCTGAAATCCCGGAATGGCCGGCAATTCGAGGCTACTTCAGATATGGCTCGGCTGGGGGAACCCGATGTCCTGATCATTTGCGTGCCTACTCCGCTCACGTCCAGGCGGGAGCCCGACCTGCGGTATATTACCTCCACTACCCGGCAGATTGCCGCCACCTTGCGTCCCGGGCAGTTGATTTCGCTTGAATCCACCACCTATCCCGGTACGACCGCGGAATTGGTTTTGCCCATGCTCAGCGACAATCTTCAAGTAGGGCGCGATTTCTTTCTGGTCTTCTCACCGGAGCGGGAGGACCCGGGGAATCCCGAGTTTGAGGTGCGCACCATCCCCAAGGTGGTGGGCGGCATCACCCCGGCCTGCCGGGACCACGGAGCAGCTCTTTATGGCAAGGTGATCGACCGGGTAATCCCGGTTTCCTCCACCCAGGCGGCAGAGATGAGCAAGTTGCTGGAAAACATTTACCGGGCGGTGAACATCGCCCTGGTGAACGAACTGAAGATGCTTTGCCTGCGAATGGGGGTTGATATTTTTGAAGTAATTGAGGCCTCCAAGACCAAGCCCTTCGGTTTCCAGGCCTTTTATCCAGGCCCAGGCCTGGGAGGGCACTGCATTCCCATCGATCCTTTCTACCTGACCTGGAAGGCCCGGGAATATGACTTTTCCACCCGCTTCATCGAACTGGCCGGGGACATCAATAGCAACATGCCCTATTTTGTGGTGCAGCGGGTGTCCGAGGTTCTGAATAAATTCGACAAGCCCCTGAAAGGGGCCCGAATCCTGGTGTTGGGCATTGCCTACAAAAAAGATGTGGACGACAACCGGGAATCGCCGGCCTTAAAGATTGTCCAACTTTTAAGCAAGGAGGGGGCTATTATTAGCTATAATGATCCCCACATCCCCCGCTGCACCGGGATGCGCCACTATCCCGGCTTTGACATGGACTCCACGCCCCTTGCGGCCGAGACGCTTCAGGAGGCCGACCTGGTCCTGCTGGTGACGGACCACTCCGACTACGACTACGCCTGGATCGCTTCCCAGGCGCGCCTCATCGTGGACACCCGCAACGCCTTCAGAAATCAGGCAGGCGCCCATATTTACCAGGCCTGATATCTGCTTGGAAAAGTTCCTGAGTAGGTGGGATACCCACCCTTGGGTAGCCGGTTCCCGCGCAGGCTTAAAACCCCTAGGGTGACGGCTGCGCTTCCCAGCGGATTGTGGAAATCCTGGCTCAACAGCTAAAGGCGGTATAAGATTTCATGTCACTTACAGTGTGAAGAAATTTAGTAATCCCGAGCAACACCCTATAATACTTCCCTATTTCCCCTCCCATCTCTCTCCGAATTTCTAAACCAACATTAAGGTAATCCGCGTCCCAGGCGTCAGGGCCGGTCAGTATCCTTGAAATCCTTGCAAAGATTCTGCCCGGCGGTGACCCGCCGGCCGGTGAAAAACTCCGCCAATTGATTTAATTCGGGTGTAGTCCTTTTCATCAAAGGGCCGGTTATGATGCCATTAAGAATCATGAGACAAGGATTTATCAGACGCACCCCTGAACCACAACCTTGAACCCTGGCAGGATCAGGGGAGTTTTTCGCAAATTCGCCTTTTAAAAAATACTCGCTCCCCAGTATTCATCCCGATACTTACGGTAATATGCCGCGGTCCGGGAGATCCCGTCCTTGAGGGAGGTTCGGGGCCGCCAGCCGATGGCGGCGCTGACCTTGCCAATGTCGCTGACATAGTCCCCGGTTTCCACGAAGTAGCGGTCCGCCGGCCACTCCACCTGGCGCACCTGAGTGCCGGGCACGGCTTCGGCCACCAGGCGCGCCATCTCGATAAACGGCGTGGACGTGGCGGAGCCCAGGTTATAAACCTGGCCTGCGGTTCCGGGAGCCAGGGCCAATGCCAGCATGGCCTCTGCCAGGTCCTCCACAAAGATATAATCCCGTGTCTGCCGCCCCTCGCCGTAAATCGTCAGGGGCTGCCCCTCCAGGGCCAGGCGGATGAACCAGTTGACGATCCCGTATTTGCTGTGCTTCATCTGCTGCCTGGGACCGTAAGGATTGGCGATGCGCACGCTCACCGTATCCAGGCCATAGGCTTCATGATAGAAGTGATAATACTTTTCCCCCGCCAGTTTATGGATGCCGTAAATGCTCAGACAATTGAAAGGATGGCCCTCGTCCACCGGGTTGTAATCGATCCTCCCATAGACGAATCTCGAACTGGCGAAGATCAACCGGGCCTTGGAGCCAACCTGGCGACAGGCCTCCAGCATCTGCAAATGCCCTTTGCAGTTGATATCCAGGTCCAGAAACGGGTCGGTGTTGCTGTCCACATAGCTCACCTGTCCGGCCAGGTTGAAGAGGTAATCGGTTTCCGCCACCAGGCGTTGGCCCAACGACAGATCCCGGATATCGCCCTGGACGAATTTGATGGCATCGAAAATCCCGTGAAGATTAAAGAGATTTCCCCCATAAGCCGGCAACATCGCATCCAGGATGGTAACCCGCGCCCCATGTTGCACCGCCAGGTGGGCGATGGTGCTGCCAATCATGCCTGCGCCCCCCGTAATCAGGACGCGGGCGCCCTTAAGAGAAGAGAGATTGCTGATAATCCACCTCCATCTCCACCGCCATCTGGTCCCAGGATGCGCCCCTGCGTTTACCCGGAGATCACGGCATTTGCCTGTCATCATCCTATCAAAACCTGGAAATTTGTGCTATCTTGGCCCCTAGAAGACAATTTGCCCCCCAAAAACCCTTCCGGGATTAGACTCGGCGAGTCAGGTCCTCAAAAACTTTTCTGTCCGCAAGTGAAGCGGCTGGCGCTTATTCACGGATGGATGACCTGCCCCCAGCAGTTGTACCAAGTTTTAAGTTAGGATGGTGGTTAACGAAGATGCCCCCTTTTTTGGACCATTTTGAGTGAGAAAATTCAGCTTCTTTTTCTGCCGGGTTTGTGCTATCATGCCTTTCGCAAGACCAATCCGGTTAAAAAAAAAAAGGAAACTTTCCCGGTTTATTTTCGGGGAGAGGTATCCCCAAAACCATTTTTTGATTAGGGCGGCCAGGGGGAGTCGCATAATTTCGGGGGGATTGGTTATTATGAAAAAAGCGCTCTGCCTGGCAGTGGCTATCCTCGGATTTTTCACTTTTTGCTTAATTCCAGACCCGGAATCTCGAGCCCTGGCGAACACGTTAGGGTCCGAACTGGAAGTTACCGCGGTGCCCGCCGCCAGCCTCGCGGTCCTCGGCCTGACCGGATATATGCTATGGAAATATAGGCTCTCCCAGCCCCCGGATGCCGTGGGAAAGGAAGGATACCATGGCCCCGGTGAATTTTATTTTGGTGGTTTCTTAGGCGCATCTCTTTTAAATAACGCTGATTGGAGCTTCCTAGCAATACAACCCCCCAGTGGTCAGCCGTTTAACGCCGTGGCCAAAAATGTCGCGACTGATCCGTCATTGGTAGGTGGCGTAAAGGCGGGTTATTTTTTAGACAGCATCCCTTACCTGGGTTTCGAAGGCGCAGGTAGCGTTACCAATAATTATCGGCCCCGGCAGCAAGTCACTGTGAAGCCGACGCTATCCGGATTTCCTACTTTTACTGAAGAACAGAGCAACCTGATTTGGATCATGGCCTTACACATTGTGGGCCGCTACGGCTTTTTGCCGGATAAGGACATGCCTTTTGGGAGATTGCAACCCTATATCGGTATCGGCCCCGCTGTGGGGGTGCTTTATTTTCACAACGATTCGGCCAAGAATCTTGGTATGGATGGCCTGGCAGGTTTAAGATACATGGTCACCAAAAACATCGGCGCCTTTGTAGAGTTTGATTATCTCAAACAATGGAATGCGCAACTGGGCGTTCAACATCTAACTTCCAACTGGATGCGCTATATTAGCGCCGGACCCCCTTTTGGTTCAGGTGAAGGCAAGAGCGTCCACTTCGATGTTGACAATCAAAGAATTGTCTGTGGCGTAGAGTATCATTTTTAGTCAAAGAAACTCCCCAATTATCCGGCAGGTTCTTTCACCGGAGGAGAGAGGCTGATTTAACGATAATCGCTGCTCCAGGAAGGCCGACAGTTTTTAAGCTTCAGGTTCCGGCGCCGCCAATGCCCGGAGTCGAGGTGGAGGCCGGGGATAGTTGTCGATAACGGCTAAGGAGATCGTTCACCTCATTCTCCGGGGCGGTCCCGGCTTTTGCCAGATCGCCCTCACCAACGCCTGCAACGCCCGTTGCCGCTTCTGCAATTTCCCCCAGGTGCCGCCGGCCTCCCGGGTCATGGCTGATGCCAGCCGTCTGCAAAGGGGCCTGGCCGCCCTGAAACAGGCGGGAGTCCAATACCTCTGCTTCACCGGGGGGGAACCGCTGCTTTACCCCGACCTGCTGCCGGCGCTTAAGCAGGCCCGGGCCTTGGGGATCCATACCCTCTTGTGCACCAATGCCTCTCTGCTCACCCCCACCCTGGTTCAAGAGCTGCGGGCTGCCGCCCTGGAAACCCTGATCATTTCCATGGACGCCCCCAGCTCGGCCCTGCATGACCGCCACCGGGGACTGCCGGGTCTGACCGACCATATCCGGGACCTGCTGCCGCTCCTGCGGCGATACCGCCTCGATCCGGTGGCCTCCGTAACCCTGAGCCGCATGGTGGACGACCTGGAGGGCATGATCCAGTTCCTGGCGGGACTGGGCTTCCGGCGGGTCACCTTTTCTTATCCCATCACCCGGCTGCACTCCTCCTATCTGGGGTTCGCCGAGCACAATTCCGTGGACTTCACCCCGGAGGAACTGTACCGCTGGTTTGGCCGGATCAAGGAATTAAAGGCCATCTCCCCGTTGCCCATCCTCAACCCCAAGCTGGGTTTGACGGACCTGCAGCGTCAGTTGCAACAGCGTCCCGGCCGTTTCCCCTGCCTGGCAGGATACAAGTACTTCTTCGTGGACTGGCACTTGCAGGTTTCCCGCTGCCATTACCAGGCCACCCCCCTGGGCCCCCTGGAGGAGATCCACCGTCTGGGCCCCATCCGGGACGGCTGCCAGGCCTGCGCCATCGACTGCTACCGGGACCCCAGCGTCTATCAGTACCTGGCGGTGTCGGTGGCCGACGGTCTGGCGGCCCTGCGCCAGGGAAAATGGCTCCAAGGCCTGGGCGCCCTGCTCCATCCCTATAACTTCCTGTCCCTGGCCACCTTGCTGGAGGCCCGCCATTGGGTGCGGGGGTGAGGGCCGCGGGGGGGAGGGCGGCGGCAAGGGCCGGCAGCTGCGGGTCCCTGCCCTTCCCCCCGGTGTTGCGTCCCGGATGTTCCTTACAAAATTATCTAGCATTATCGGCAGGGGCGGACCCAGGTGTCCTCCCTGTTTCAGGCGCACCCAATCACAGGCTGGAAGCCTGTGCCACTGTGCGCCCCTGCCATAACTATTGATAGCTCTATCTGGGACCCAACACTAGATAGCAGGGAGCAATCCATTGGATTCCCACGGCGAACACCCTTACGGCGATACTGGTCAGCTGATCCTGCTTGGCTTGTTCCTGATCGTTGGGGGGGAGATTCGTTTTTTCTGCACCTATCGACGTTCCTAACAGATCAACTACCGTGGTCTGTCCGGCTAATCTTTTTGGTTGCAGGCATTGCCGCCGCCGCTTTCCTGTTCAAGTCAGGCCCTGGGGTAGTCAGCCATTCGCCGCGCTCCGGCGGCCTGGTGTCCGACGGAGCCTTCAAGTATGTGAGGCACCCTCTAGATCTCGGGTGTATCCTGTTTTACCTTGGCCTGGCTCTTTCCACGGCTTCCTTCTTTTCTCTGGTTCTCTGGGTTGCCATCTGCATCTTCTATAATTATCTTGCCAGCTATGAAGAGAAATTGCTGGAAACCCAGTTTGGCGAGAGCTACATAATTTATAAAGAGCAAACCGGAAAGTGGATGCCCAGGCGGCCTTTTATTTATAAGGACAAAGATTCCGCTTTTTGATAGAAAGAGGGTGGGTCAACTTCTCAACGCTAATGGAGGATCACGCCCATGTCTCCGGCGCCACCATTACCCGCAAAGCAAAGCCGTCTGACCGATGATTTCCTCTATTTCTTCCTGCGCCTGCGCAAAGACCGCATTCGCAAGGTGGTGGCCGACATCAATGACCGCTACCCTGAAGAGGCGGTGGAGCAGAGGGCCCGCCGTCTAATGGCCGCCCAGGCCCAGCTTTCTTTCCTGGGAGGGTTGATCCTCGATTTACCCACCTCGATCCCGTTAATCGGGCATGCCGTGAAAATTCTGGGCTTTGTGGGGGGGACTTCCGCTCTGGTGCGCATGCACCTCTACCTCATCCTGGAGATCGCCTTGCTGTACGGCAAGGATATCGACGATGAGGCGCGGGTCCCGGAGATGGCGGCAGTGGTGGCCGGCACCGGCGTGGCGGTGGGTGCTCCCTTCCTGGCTGACGTTTTGGGGTTCAATCCCCTGGTTTCTATGGCCACCGGGGGTGTGGCGGCCCTGACCATGTCCCGCTTGATCGGCGAGAGCGCCATCCGTTACTTCAGCCAGCCGCAGGATGTTCCCAGCCTCCCGGCTATAGAACCATCCGCTTAAAGGCTGCAGGCCCTCCCCGCCCTTTCTGGACCCAGGGAAGCATTTTTTCCCTCCAGATCCGGATTCATTCGCTGACCGCACAAATAATCAAATGCTAACCTTATCCTCATAATCCTTTAACAATACAATATTAGATTTTTAGTGGGAAAGCGTGTTCCCCGGAAGGGGACCATTCCGAAAGCGCCGCCTAGCCTTTTCCTGAAATAATCCCAGGCATTTCGGTTCTGATCCTCAATCATTGCCTGGCGCCCGGAGGAAAGTACAACATGGATTCCATTACGGCAGACCCAACCCTTTTTCCCCTGGAGGGCGCCACTGATAAAGAATCTACGGCAGCCTATTCAGGTTCGAAAAGGTCCATTAAGATCATCGCCCGCCAGGTGAACTTCTTTTACGGAAACCAACAGGCATTAGTCGATAATAACATGGAAATTGCCCACAACCGGGTGACGGCCATCATTGGGCCCTCCGGCTGCGGCAAATCCACCCATATCCGCATCTACAACCGGATCTTTGAGCTTTATGGAGAGCAGCGAGTTACCGGGGAGATATTGCTTGACGGCAAAAATATCCTGGACCCCTCCTATGACCTCATGGAACTGCGCCGCAAGGTGGGGATGATCTTCCAGAAGCCCACCCCCTTTCCCATGAGTATCATGGACAACGTGGCCTATGGTCTCAAGATGCACTATCGCCTGAGGCGGGGCGAAATGATCGACCGGGTGGAAGAGGCGTTAACCCGGGCGGCCCTCTGGGAGGAAGTGAAGGACGGCCTGCACCGCCCGGGGACAGCCCTTTCCGGCGGCCAGCAGCAACGGCTGTGCCTCGCCCGGGTCTTGGCCATGGAACCGGAGGTATTATTGATGGATGAGCCCACCTCGGCCATTGATCCCATTGCCACGGCCAAAATCGAGGAATTAATCGATACCCTGAAGTTAACCTATACCATTGTCATTGTGACCCATAATATGCAGCAGGCGGCCCGGGTTTCCGATTATACGGCCTTCTTTTGGCAGGGGAGGATCTTTGAGTCCGGTCCGACCCAGAAAATCTTTAGCAACCCCTCGCACCAGAAGACCGAAGAATATATTACCGGTCGTTTTGGCTGAACCCATCGAGATTATTTTCCAGGGGCGGGTAGATGCTTGGGACATACTATCCACCCGGATTATTCCGCCGGAATCTTGACCAGGGGAGAGGTACGCCTTAAATTGGAAGAAGGGGTACTTTTTAAGCAAAAAATATGTTACCGTGGCCGAGGTGAGAGTCGGCTTCAAGAACAGAAGCTTGGGGGGATTTTCCCCTGGCAAAGGGGTCCCCAAAACCATTTTGCGACTGCGGGGCCAAGGCGCCCGCTAAGCTCGGTTAATACTACAGGAGGGGTTAAGATATGAAAGGGAATAAGAAGCTTATCGATGAACTGAACAAGCGTCTGGCTGAGGAATTGACCGCCATTAACCAGTATATGGTCCATTCCGAGATGTGCGAGAATTGGAAGTACAACCGGCTGCAGGAGGTGATCCGGAAGCGGGCCATCGTGGAGATGGTCCACGCCGAGAAGCTCATCGAGCGCATCCTCTTCCTCGAAGGGATCCCCATCGTCAGCAACCTGAACAAGGTGCACATCGGTGACCAGGTCCCGAAGATGCACGCCTATGACTACAGTGCCGAAGAAATGGCCGTCCGAGGCTACAACGAGAGCATCCGTCTGGCAGTCGAGGTGGGAGACAACGGCACCAAAGAGCTTTTTGAAATGATCCTGAAGGAAGAAGAGGGCCATATTGACTGGATCGAAGCCCAGCTCGACCAGATCAAGCAGATTGGGGTGGAGAACTACCTGCAACAGCAGATCTTCTGAGAGATGAGGTATCCTGCAGGGGGTGGTAGTGATCTGGAGCTGCATCAAGGACTGGGTCCGGGCGCTCCACCCCGCTAAGCTGGCGGAGATCACCGTGCTGGCGGAGCGCCTGATCTAAGGAGCGCACCGTGGATGATCTCCGCCTCCTGGCTTATTTTTAAACCCGGTTCCCCTTCCCGCCCTAGTTCCACCACCGGTAGAAGATCTTCTTCATTAATTCCGCCGCTAAGATGTAAAGAATTACCACCCCCCCCATCATCAACAAAAACTCGCCGGACAGCGGTTTGAACTCGAACAAGGGCGCCAGGGGCGTATAGGGAAAGGCCAGGGTCGCCCCCACGATGAGTATGGTGGTCCAAAACAGGTATTTCCCGGGCCTGCTCTTAAAAAACGGCCGGCGGGTGCGGATCACCAGGACAATCAGGGCGGCCGAAATCACCGACTCCTGGAACCAGCCGGTGCGGAATTGTTCCGTGGTGGCATGGAGGATCCAGAGCAAGACCCCGAAAGTGAGGTAGTCGAAGACGGAGCTGGTAATGCCGAAGACGACCATAAAACGGCGAATGAACCGGATATCCCAGCGCTGGGGCTTATCCACCATTTCGGGGTCAACGCTGTCCGTGGCAATGGTCATCTCCGGGAAATCGGTCATCAGGTTGGTGAGGAGGATCTGCGTGGGCAGCAGAGGCAAGAAAGGCAGAAACAACGATGCGCCGGCCATGCTGAACATATTCCCGAAGTTAGCGCTGGTGGCCATGAAAACATACTTCATGGTGTTGGCGAAGGTCATCCTGCCTTCCCGGATGCCCTGAGTCAGGACCGCCAGGTCCTTTTCCAAGAGCACGATATCCGCAGCCTCTTTGGCCACGTCCACCGCGCTGTCCACCGAAATGGACACATCCGCGGCATGGAGGGCCGAGGCGTCGTTAATCCCGTCGCCCATGAATCCCACGACGTTCCCGGCCTTGCGCAGGGTGGAGATGAGGTGAGCTTTCTGATTGGGCTCCACTTCCGCAAAGACCTGCGTCTCATTCACCTGCTGCAGAAGCGCCGCATCGCTCATCTCCCGGATTTGGGGCCCGGTGAGGAGACGGGGGCTGGGCAAACCCACCTGCCCGGCGACGTTGGCGGCCACCAGGGCATTGTCCCCGGTAATAATCTTCAACGATACGCCCAGACGCTGCATCTGCTCGATGGTCGCGGCTACTCCGGGCTTGGGCGGATCGTAGACCACCAAGAATCCCAGGAAAGTCATGCCGGTCTCCTGGTCTTTGGTAAGATCGGGAACCGGCCCCAACCGCCGGTAAGCAACCCCCAAGGTGCGCAGGCCCTGGTCGCTAAACGCCGCGAATTTTTGCTGAATCCCTTCCGCCTCTTTGCTCAGATCCACCACCTCTCCCGTCGCGGTCTCCGCCGACGAGCAGACCGCCAGCACGTTGGCCAGCGCGCCCTTAGTGATCATCAGGTCGCCATCCCCGGTGGCCACCAAAATACTCAACCGCTTGCGCACAAAATCATAGGGCACCTCTTCCAGCTTCCGGTAGCCCGACAGATCCGGGGAGTAATGGCGCCGCACCGCCTGGTCGATGGGGTTGGCAAAGCCGGATTCAAAGTAGGAATTCAGGTAGGCGTAAAGCAAGACTTTATCGGACTGCTGGCCCTGAAGGTCCTGGGCGGAATGGAGTTCCACCACTCCCGCGGTCAGGGTGCCGGTTTTGTCGGCGCACAGCACGTTCATGGAGCCGAAGTTTTCAATGGAAGCCAACCTTTTGACGATTACTTTGTTGAGGGCCATGCGCTTGGCCCCCGTGGCCAGATTGATGCTGATGATGGCCGGCAACAATTGCGGGGTGAGCCCCACGGCCAGGGCCAGGGAGAAAAGAAAGGCTTCCAGGATCGGGCGGGCCAGATAGACGTTAATGGCAAAGATGGCAATTACCAGCAGCAGGGTCACTTCCATGAGGAGGTACCCGAATTGCCGGACACCCCGTTCAAATTCCGTCTCCGGCGCCCGCAACTTCAATTGGGCTGAAACCTTGCCGAACTCGGTGCCACCCGCGGTGCAGACCACCAGCACCGTGGCGACCCCGCTGACGACATGGGTTCCCATGAACAGGGAGTTGGTCCGCTGGCTGAGGCCGGCGTCGGCAGCCACAACCCCCGCCATTTTCTCCTCCGGAAAGGTTTCCCCGGTGAGGATCGCCTCATCCACAAATAAATCTTTGGATTCCAGCAGGGCGCAATCGCCGGGGATGACATCTCCGGCCTTCAGGAGAACCACGTCTCCGGGAACGATCCCTTCGACGGGAATTTCCTGGCTCGTTCCCTCACGCTGCACCGTCGCCGTGATCTGCACGATGGCCAGCAACTTGGCCACCGCGTCGTTCGCCCCCCATTCCTGCCAGAAGCCCAGGAGGCCACTCACCAGCAAAATGATCAAAATTATCAAGGCGTCGGCTTGATCCCCCAGGGCGAAAGACAGGCCGCAGGCAAAGAGCAGGATCAGGATGATGGGGCTCTTGTATTGGGACAGCAACAGAGTCAGGGTATTGGTGCGATTCTGGACTCCCAGTTGGTTGGCGCCAAACCGGGCCAAGCGTTGTTTAGCTTCGTCCTGGCTCAACCCCTGGGGCGAAGTATCCAGTTGCTTGAGCAGGTCCGCCGCCGGGACGCTCCAGAATGCCGCGGGAGTTTGGCTTTCCATGGTATTTCTTTCCACTCCCAGTCAAGCACTGAGTCAGTGCCTTGGATGGTAACCGGGATTATGCGGCCGCCCTGGCCCCGCAGTTAAAAAATGGTTCGGGGAACCGCGGTGCCCGGGGGAAATCCCCGCAAGATTCTGTCCTTGGAGCCGAATCCTCAGCTCGAAGGCATGATAGCAGAAGTATTCGCACACATCAAGGCTCAACGCCGTGCTGGAAAAGATCTCCAGGCTCTCCCTGGCACAGTGACCTGGTTCCTTCAGGAGTTTCCGGTCGTATTGGCAATAGATCCGGAGCAGTGACCTGCCCCCCAAAAACTGATCCACGACTTCTGACATAACTGGTTGATCAGTTTTTGGTGAGCCAGGTCAGGTTTCCAGGGGGAAGGTGAAATGGAAGGCGCAGCAGCGGCCCGGAGCCGTATCCACCCAGACGCGGCCGCCGTGCGCGTCGATGATCCGCCTTACCGCGGCCAACCCCAGACCGAAGCCCTGGGCGTTCCCTTCCTGTTCTCCGCGATAAAAGATTTCAAAAAGATGGGGCAGGTCTTCCGGGGAAATCCCCGGACCCTGGTCCCGGACGGTGAACCGCATGGCCGAGTCTTCGACCCGGACCGCCAGCGTCACCCGGCTATGGGTGGGGCTATACTTGATGGCATTCTCCAGCAGGTTTTCCAGGACTCTTTGGAATAGGAGCGGATCGGCCCGGAGGGCGGGAATCTCTGAAGATAGATTGGTTTCCAGAGTAATATCTTTGTCTTCGGCCAATGGTTGTAACAGGGTGACGACTTTCCGGCACTCCTCCTGGACGTCCAGGACTTTGCATTGGGGAGCCAGAATCCGCAGGTCCAGGCGGGCGAATTCCAGAAACCGGTTGATGAGCTTTTCCAGCCCTTCCATCTCCTGATCGATGGTCTGGAGGTAGTTCATTTGGGGCTCGGTCAGGAGGCCCAGTTTGCCTTGCAGCAGGCGCCGGACCAGGCCGGCGGCTCCCGCAACCGGGGTCTTCAGGTCATGGACGAACATGTCGATCAGTTGCCGGCGCTCCCTCTCCAGGCGCTTTACCGGGGTCAGGTCCCGGATGATGATGGCTCCGCCCTGGGGGGCCCCGCCCTCGTCCCGGAGGGGAAAGGAACTGACCATTACCGGCACCTCCTGGCCTGAACGGTTGCGCAGGGAAAGTTCCTCGGTGACCTCTTTCCGCCCCATCAATACCTGATTCCAAATGCTCAGGTTCACCCCCTGAAGTTGCAGGATGTCCTCGGCCAGGCGTCCCATGGCTTCGTCCCGGCTATAACCGGTCAGTCTCTCGGCCGCGGGGTTGAACTCGATGATCCGCCCCTGGTGATCCGTGGCAATAACGGCGCCCGGGGTGTTCTGAATCAGAAAAGGGGACCAATCGTGAGACTTGGCTGAATTTGGCGGTTTATCGGACATTGTCGGCTCCGGATCTGAGGTTAGGGGCCTCGGCGCAGCTACTATCATTTTAAGGGAAATCGCACCTGCTCATAAAACCACCACATGGGCCACTCAGGAAGTGATAATGGCATTCAGAACACCTACTAGAACCACGGAGTAGAAGAAAAATGAGACCAGGCTGTGGAGAAGCACGGTGCGCCGCATCAGTACGGATCTGACATTGACATCGCTCACTGAGTAGGTCAGGGCCACGGTAAAGGCGACGTAGAGGAAGTCCGCGTAACTCGGCTGCTCCGTTCCCGGAAAGATGAAACCTTTGCGCATTCCTTCTTTAAAAGGGCGCCCATGGATATCCTTGCCTTGGTAATAGAGCCGGGCGTAATGCTGTCCAAAGGCGGTGTGCAAGTCAGCCCAGGCTAACAGCACAGCCACAACGCTCAGGAGCAGTAAGAGACGGGAATGGCCGTGAGGGTGTTTGCCCACCGCAGTCAACAGGACGCCCACGACCCCGGTGCCGAAAAGCGCAAAAAGGACAGTCAACACCAGCAATTTCATCCGCTGCGGTTCATCTTTGGAGACGCGCTCCTGGGTCATGGGGCCGTTGGCATTGAAAATGACAATACTAAGGAGGGCCAGGTGGCCGCCTATCCACAAAATCCAACCCACCAGGAAAGAGACTTCCCACCTCCAACCGAGCAGCCAGTAGGTAAGGATGGCAGCCACCAGCCCCAGAGACCTGCATAGAAGCGCCCGCCGCCGGTCATGCAGCTTCCAGGCGAAATCAAAGAGCCGCTGCTTCATTTTGCTCATTAATACCCTCTGCAAGGGAAGATAGGGGCCTTCCCTTAATAGTTATGAAGTCCTCGGGGTTGCCTTATAGGCGCTGGCCACTGCACCTGCTGTGGCATAAAAAGCGTCCTGGCCGACCAGGCCGGTTATCCCCGAGCGTTCCAGTTGGGCATAAACCTCATCCGAGACCGCATAAAATATCAGCCTGATGCCCTGTTCCTGGAGCATGGCATAGAGCGAGCGCAAAGTTGCGGCCGCGGTGTAGTCGATGTCATCCACTGCGGAAGTGTCGATGCAGAACCAGACCAGGGGCGGCTTCGCCTCTTTGGCCAGCCTGGTGACCTCCTTGGACAGTTGCTCGGCATTGGCGTAATACATGCCGTGAGTGAACCGGTAAGCCAGCAGCCCTGGGAGAAGCTGGCCCCGGGTGGCCACCGGCTCGGCCCTCCAGCCTTCAGGTTGGGCCGCCACGATCACCGCGTTTCTCGGCCGGTAGCCATGCCGGGTGTGGCTCGCCAGTGACAGGAACATGGCCAGCACAATGCCCTGCTCCACCCCCAGGAGGACTACGGTGGCCGCGGTTATCAGGGCCACCCCGAACTCTGCCGGCCGCTCGCGAAAAATCTGCCGCATTCCCTTAACATCGATAAGGTCCATGCAGATGAGAAAAACGACCGCGGATAAGACCGCGACCGGCATGTAAGCCAGAGGCCCGGTCAGGAAGAGGAGCACCAGGAGGACAATGCCGCTGCTGGTGATCTGGGCCAACTGACAGCGACCGCCGGCGCTGTCCACCATCTCCGAGGCAGTGGGACTGCCATTGACCACGAAGGTGCCGGAAAGTCCAGCCCCGACGTTGGCCAGGCTCAACCCCACCAGATCCGGATTCTCGTCGAAGCGCTCGTTGTGGCGGGCGGCATAGGCCCGGGAGGTGGCGGCGCTTTGGGCCAGGATAACCACAAAGATGGAAAAGGCCGTAGGTAAAAGGCGCATCAGAAGACTGGGGCTCAAGTGTACCTGGGGTAGCCCGAACCTCGGCAGGCCGCGGGGGACCGCCCCCAGGGTGGCCACCCCAGAGGATGCCAGATCAATGGCCCAACTCACGATAATGGCGCCGATCACCGCAATGAGCGCCCCGGGAATTTTTTTGGAAATTTTGTGGAACCCCAGGATGAATGCCAGGACGGCAATCGCCACCGCCAGGGTGTGGAAATTCGTCTGCCGGAGATGCTGGAGATCGTGGATGAGGTAGCCTATTGGACTATGCCCGCCCCTGGGCAATCCCAGCATACCCCCAATTTCACCGCTGGCCACCTGGACGCCCACGCCCGTCAGAAAACCGATGAGCGCGGTATGGGACAGGAAGTCCGCCAGGAACCCCAGGCGAATTAGGCGGGCGATGATCAGCATCACCGCGGCCATAAAAGCCAACACCCCGCACAGGGCCATATATTCGGACGAGCCGGAGGCGGCCAGGCCCGCGAGGCCGGCGGCCAGGATGGCGGCGGTGGCAGAATCGGCTCCCACCACCAGGTGCCGGGATGAGCCAAAAAGGGCAAACAGGGTCATGGGGATGAGAATGGCATAGAGGCCGGTGATCACCGGGGTGCCGGCGATCCTGCTGTAGCCCATGGCCTGGGGAATGTTCAAGGCAGCCAGGGTGATGCCCGCCACGATGTCAGCGGGCACCTGGGAGGGCTGAATGGGCAAAATCCCCTGAAGCATAGGGAATTGAAAGCCCTTGCCCGCGGTCCTGGCGGAGGCCATGGCTGCTCCTGTTGCCACTCGGAAGTCTGGGTGGGCCGGGTGTTCTATGCCGTGGCCCCTGCGGCTTTAGATAATCTCCGCCATGCCCTTGATGATGGCCCTGGCCGCCTTTTCTTGCACGGCCTTTTCCTTCTTTGTCAGCTGTTGGGCAGCTTTCTCCTCTGCCACCAGGAGGCCTGTCGTTTCCGCCGTTGCCTTTTGGGACTTTTGGAGTTTATCCCGTTCTTTTATAGCCTCCGCCATTTCATCGGTTAGTTCGAGATAAAGAGCGGTCGCCGGCCCTACAATAGGCTTAAGGATAAAACCAATGATGGGAAATATCACGGGAGCCAACACCGCAACCCCGGCTACCGTCAACAACGTGGCGATCGGACGAGCAAATAAAAAGCTAAACATGGCATACCCACCCTTGCTATGAAATTAATACCGCCCCAACGGTCAATCCGGCCACGAAAGATCAGGATTCAGCCGCAGGTTGTCTCAGGCTTCGGGCCTGGAGTAGTGCTCGGCCTTGGCTTCGGCCACCAGGTCGCTCACCTGCTCCCCGGTTTCCTCCACGAAACCCATCGCCATGTCCTTGACGGTGAGGCCGGTCTTTATCACGCCTTTGACCAGAGGCCGCACCACATAGCCTATCGCCGGCAAGAGCACCGGCGCTAATACCGCCACGCCCACCACCACCAGGACGTTAGGCCAGGAAAATTTAAGGGCGTTATCATACCAAGCCATGGCGATTCTCCTCCAAAAAATTACCTTTTTTGCTCTTGGTTCGGTTTCCCGGTGAAAAGCCTGAGACGAAGAGCTCTTCGTTGTTAGTGAGCTTTCAGGGCCTTATTTACAATTACGATAATCATCTCCAAGTGGCCTGTAAACGCCGGGGCATTTTGCGCCGCGGCTGGGTTTTCAAACAAAGAAACTTGAAGGATATTAGCCGCCGAGCATGCGCTTTATCAGGCTCTCCGTATCGAGCCCGGGGAAAACCTGGTGCATGACCCCGGCCAAATTGTTACGGGTCTTAACCGTAGCCAGATCCCCGGGGCTGAAAGCGATGAGCAGGGAACCGGTGGCAATGCTGGCCTCCACCGAAGCAATCCCTGGTACGGCGGCCAGGAGGGACGTGAGCTTTTCGGCCAGAGCCTCGTTGTGCAGCATTCGCTGGAGGCGCAAGCGAATGCGCCCAGGGATAGCATGTTTCACGGTTATGCCGAAATACGCCAAACCAGGCTGCGGGCTGCCGGAGATGCCTAAGGCCGCAGCAGCGGGGGGAACCGCCGGTTGTTCCTTGGAGGCAGGAGGGCGGGAAGGCGTTCTCTGTGGGCCCCTTTTTTTGGCTGACTTTTCCCGGGGGGCGGCTTTTTGCCTCTTCGGTTTTGCCCCCCCGCCTTTCCGGCCCTTAGGGGCGGCCGGAGTTTTTTCTCCGCCGCCTTTGTTCCGGACTACCTGGGTTACGTCATCCACGGCCCGCCGGGCCTCTTCCAGGAGTTTCGGCACATTATTAAAGCCCTCTAACAAGGCCCGCCTTTTTTTTTCTTGGTTTTCAGGCTTGGACATGATGCGGCCTCCCTGCCGGGACAGTTTCCCCGGCAAAAATGTCCAGGAGTTCTTGGGCCAGCTCCCGGAAGGCCCGGGCGCCGGGGGCGCTGGAGTTCCAGCGGAAAATCGTGGCGCCGGCAGCCTCTGCCTGCTCGAAGGCGGTGTTTCCCGGGATAGCGGTTCGGAAAATTTGGTCCTCCCTAAACGCTCTAAAAACCTGCTCTGTCAGGGTTCGGCTAATGAGCGTCCTCTTATCCACTTGATTAATCAAGAGCCGCAAAAATCTCAAATCTTTATTGTCCCGGATCCTCACCTCGTTGATCAGGCGAACTGCTTGCAAGAGGCCGGTCACACTGAAGGCGCTTCCGGCCTTGACGGGGACCAAAGCGAAATCGGCGGTGTTCAGGGCGCAGATGACAAAAGCGCCCAGGTTGGGCGGGTTATCGATGATGACGAAGTCAAAGTGCAGGAGGGCGTAATCCCTCAAATGGCGGCGAAGCCGGAAGAGGCTGGCCGGGGCGCTCAATATCATTTCCGGCTCTAAAGAGGCAGTCTCCGGGACGTTGGGGAGGCAGCAAACTCCCTCATATTGGCAAGGATAAATGAAGCTCGTCAGGGGAGGGCCCAACATATCGTGAGCCAAAAGTTCGTACAGACTGTGCTGCCGGTCGAGACTATTGGAGAGCAGGAGGGACGTGGCATTACATTGGGGGTCCAGGTCCACCACCAAGACGCGCTTGCCCAGCAGTCCCAAAGCATGGGCCAGATTACAGGCAGCCGTGGTCTTGCCCACCCCCCCCTTGTTGTTGACAATCGCAATGATGACTCCCATGGGACCCTCAATTGCCCCCGCTGGTATGGGGACCATCCATGCGTACGCCTATCTTTCCATCTTTGGAGACCTGAAACCTGACTGCACCCTCCAAACTTTATTAACAAAATTTTTATAAAAATCTAATAGCACCTTAATAAATAAATATTAAGCATTAGGCAAGAAGAAAGTCTACTCGGATGGAATATGCTAATCATACGAAACTCGAAAGAAATTCAGAAAGATAGCTGGTTAAGAAGGTTAACGGGGTATTTTAACGTTCGCCTGGCCATTATTGAGGTACGGCGGGGAGAAACTCGGGAAGATTCCTGGAAACGGCATTTAACTGATAATCCGGAAGCTCACTATGCCAACATTAGGGTTTTCAACCGGATGAATTATGACCAGGAGCCGCTAAATTCAGGAACCTGGCCAGCTTAACCGATGCCGAGCATTTTTTTGCCAAAAAGGTGATTCCCCCTGAAGATGGATCGAATAATAGAAAAAGCCCGCATCCTAAGGGTGAAAAATTACTCTCGGCTTCGGAAAGCCGACCTTATTCGCTCCATCCAGGAAAAGGAAGGGAACTCCCCTTGTTACTAGGCCATTTCCGGCTGCCAGGAACAAGGTTGCTTGTGGAAGCCGGGTTGCCCTGGTTAAGCAATCACCTGATCCTCAAAGCCTGGACAAAAAAATTTACTCGTTCCCAAGCTGAGCCTGGGAACGAGTAAAGAGATGGGGAACGAGTAAAATACCCCGCGACCGCGGGTGACTCAAGCCTTTCAGGTGCCGCCGAAACCGATGCTCACCCGGCCGCCCTCCACCAGCACCGGCACATGGCGGTCTCCCTGGGTGAGGCGCAACATCTCCGCCATGGCCTGGTCATCCTGGATGACATCCCGAAAGTTGACGGTGAAACCCTCCCCGCTTTTGGCCTCCCGGGCCTTGGCGGTGAAGGGTCAGGTCGGTTTGCCGAAAATGGTGATCTCCTTAGCCACGGTGCACCTCCTTATGGGGAACCCAGATAGAAGACCTTCACATAAAGGAAATCCACCTGATTGAGAATGATCAGGGGGTTTTCGGAAATGGTATATTGCACCCCTTCGAACCTCGGGTTCACTTTCTCCCGCACGTGGGCCATGACCATGTCGGCCACCTGGGGGTTCCCGGGGGAGACGGCCTTCAGAAAGTTCTGAAACACCACCGCATCCCTAAGGGCCAGGGCCCTGGTTTCTTCCCGCAGCTTCACCCTCAGGGGTTTCAAGGCATCTTCGAAGAAATCGCCGATATCTTCGTAGTTCTTCTTAATCCTGGCGAAATCCCAATGGCGCAACTCCTGGTACTTGGAAGCGGTCTCATCCTGCAGATTATCGGTGGTTAAATCGATGATGCCGATATTGGGGGTGCCCGGCGCATCGGCGGGCAGGTAGACGATCTTCACCGCCAGTTCCCGGTACTTCGGGTTGGCCAGGATGAAGTCCCGGCTGAAGCGTTGGCCCGGACGATCATAGGTATGGGATTCGGAGACGGTCCAACCGTCGTTTCCCAGGCTTTGCAGCACCCCCCCGGCCTTGGGCAGCAGGCTCTGCAGCTCGTTAAGAGTGCCGGGAGCCACATTTCCGGTGGACGGCGCCTGTTGGTAATCATTGGAGGTGGACGGGGGTGGGGTCTCCCATTCCGGTTCCCTGGTAGTTACCGGAGGGCTTTCTGGTTGGCTGGGGGCCGGCGGCGGGAGCGGCGCCAGGCCGGGAGCCGAGGTCCCGGGCTTAAGGCCCAGGAGATAGAGGGTCTGGCCCCCGACGCCGGCTTGGCTCCGGCGCCAATAACTATAAGCCTGGTCCGGATACAAATCCAGGATGATGCGGACTCCGCCCCCGGCGGCCTGGGTTTGCACCTGCTCCACGATGAGATCGTCACCCTCCAGGCGGGTCGGGAGGTGTCCCATCCGGGCCTGGGGAAATTCCACCACCAGTTGGGGTTTGCCCGGGGTTTGGACGGCAAAAATCCGGGGCTCGGCAGGCCGGTCCAAAATGATGGTCAACAAGGTGGTTTCCCCGACCTTGCTCAAGCCCAAACGCCGCACCTCTACCCCGGAGTCGCCCCAGCCCGTTGACGGCAGCCAACAAATCAGGCAAACCAGGCAAAACCACCACAACGGCAACTGGGCTGGGTTATACGGGCTGCGGCCCGCTGCCCGGCAGAAAACCTGCTCTCCGGTAATAATCTTATCCTCCTTCCGAGACCCGTTTAAAGGGCACACAGGAATTGGGAGGACAACCGAGGTGCCATTCGCCGGTCATGTCCGCCGACAATTCTTTGCCACCTTCGCTGGGGGTAAAGATGATGATGGCCCCGGTTTTGAGATAAATCTGGATCTTGCCGCCGTTCACCAACCAGGTGAACTCCGTGGTCTTTCCGGCCAGCGTCCAGGTCCCCTTGCCATTCTCTTCGAGGACCAGATCAATGTAATTTTTTTCGGCGATGGAGTTCACGGAGCGATAAGCGCCGGCGAAGCGAGAGCGCGACTCCCCGCAACCAGCAAAGGCCAGCCCCACCAGGATCAGACCAATGACCGCGGCCAACTTCAGAAAGTTTTTGTTCATATCGAACTATCCCGCCAGATGAAGCCTCCCCGATCCAGAACCAGAAAGCGATCGTAGAGGAAAATTTGGATGGTCATGACCAGCATCCCGGTATTCTTGAGAACCTTCCACCAGGTCACCGGTTCCCCCACTTCTCCGACACAGCCACAGCTAATGGGCAGATGAAGATGGATGGCATAGACCAGACCCACGATGAAGATGAGGTCCATGGCCGCGATCAGGGTGGCCGCGGCCCTGGTGCGGATACCCAGGAGGAGAAACATTCCCACCACCAACTCCGCCCACGGCAACGCCAGGGCCCACAGGTCTACCAAACAGGAGGGCATCATCCCATAATCCACCGTATTCAAGGCGAAGACTGCCGGACGCATAATCTTGCTCAGGGCGTAGGACATGAAGATAAGCCCCAGGAGCACCCGGCAGGCTATCGAAAGGTGGGGGCTGCGCCAAATGGGAGGAATCAAGATAAGCAGGAAGATGCCCACCGGCACCCATTCGATGGCACCCGCCAGACCCAGCGGCGCGGCGGCGATTTCCAGGGGTTCTTTCTCCTCCAGGGGAAAGACCTTACGCCAGCCCTGGTAGTCTCGCAGCACCATCACCTGCCTGGTCCCCTTGCCCTTAAGCAGGCGGGCCAGTTCCACGTCGAACCGCCGGCTGAAAGAGCCGCCGTAGACGATGAAGGGCTTGTCCTTGCCCCCCTCCGTCTGCGCCACCATGTACTGAAACATGGGATTCATCAGGTCGAACATGATCTGCGGCAGGTTCATGGCGCCCTTGATGTGTTGCTGGCTAAAAAATGCGCTCTTCCGGGCGTCTACGAAGATGGCTTCGTTTTTTTGGTACATTTGCAGGGCCTGGTCCAGGCCGATTTCGGGAATCGTGTTTTTTTGGCCCCAACCGTAAATCAGGGGAATCCCGTTGTCGTTGTAAATATTGACCACCAGGGCCAGGAAGAGGCTCAAGCCCACCATGAGGAGATAGTCGAACCAGGAGATCTGCCGCAGCTTCACCTGGTGCACCACCTCTTGCTCCAGGCGACGGTCCCCGCTCATCAGCCAGGAGGACAACTGCCGGATGATGTGGCGCGCCAGCTGCGGGTTGTTGTCCAGGAGGCGGTCGAACTCCTCTTTGGAGACCTTGATGAGGCTGGATTCTTCCAGGGATTCCACCGAGGCGCTGCGGGGTTGGCCGGTAACCAGGGCCACTTCGCCGAAATAGGCGCCGGGGCCCAATTCCGTCAAGGGGGTGCGGATGTGGTCCGCGGTTTCCCGAAAGACCTGCAACCGGCCGGACTGGATTACATAGAAGAACTCCGGCGCTTCCCCCTGGCTGACGATGCGGGTGCCGGCCGGGACGACGCAAAGCTGCCCCAATTCGCCCAGATTCAGCCCACCTGCCTCCTCCGCGGGAGGCGCCTGTTTGCCTTCCATATCGTCCCCTGTGGGGTGTAAATTTGGATGAGCCGCCCAGGCTCGATAACTATTTATCACAAGATCAGGAAGAAGTGAACTCCGGAAAACCGCGGTTCTAAGAATTTTACCTCCCGCAGGTCCCGCCGGGGGCTCACGGCTTCCGCCTTTCCAGAAAAAATTATTTTACCCGGGCCCCGCGGGCCCCAGGCCCAGGTTCCCTCTTACCTCTATTCAGTTCGGGAATTTCTTGAACCTCCTCGGCCTCAATTATCACTTTGAGAAAAATTTATCATGTTTCCGGGACCAAATCTCAAGCAGAGAAATTTTGGCTGCCCCAAGCCGGGAACGATTTTGGCCTAATTTAATTTATGTGTATATTCAACTAGTTATTTACCAGCTTTTTCCTAATTTTTTGGCAAGCCCTTTGCATTATAGACAGCGGTTTGTATTCGATTACTCAAATCCTCAAACGAGGTTGGTAGCAAGATGCCCAGCGTCACCGTCTCCGCCCCCTGGATCCAGGGAAAGTGGCGGTCCCAGGAAGAACAGCGGATCCAGACATTGGATTTGCTTCTCAAAATCTTGATCCCTTTAATCTTGTCGGTCTGTTTGGTGGCCGCCATCAAGGTCGGGTCTTTCAACGGTTATCTGCAGCTTCTCAGCCGCAAAAGCTTCGGTTCCCCCCTCATGGCCCTGGGGGCCGGCTTTACCCTGGCCTATCTGGCCTTTCAAATAGTGCGCACCGTCCTCTGGTGCCGCTATAAACCTTACCCGCTGCCCAGCGGCCCGCTCCCCCGGGTGACCGTCATCATTCCCGCTTATAATGAAGGGGCCATGGTGGAAAAGGCCATTTACGCCGCCGCCGCCTCGGACTACCCGCCGGAGCGCCTGGAGATCATCTGCATCGATGACGGCTCCACGGACGACACCTGGACTTACCTCGACCGGGCCCGGCAGCGTCACCCCGGGCTCATCAAGGCCATCCGCTTCCCCAAGAACCGCGGCAAGAAAGAGGCGCTCTATGCCGGCTTCACCCGGGGCCGGGGCCAATTCTTTGTAACCATCGACTCCGACAGCATCATCAAACCCGACACGGTGCGGCAGGTGATCGCCCCCATGCTCCGGGACCCCCAGGTGGGGGCGGTGGCGGGCAACGTCAAAGTCTTCAACCGGGCCCGCAGCCTCATGGCCCGGATGCTGGCAGTGCGCTTCGTCCTGGCCTTCGACTTCTTGCGGGCCTCCCAGTCCATGTACGGCTGCGTCACTTGCACCCCGGGGGCCTTGTCCGCCTACCGGGCCCAGGTCTTAAGACCTATCCTGGGACAATGGCGGCGGCACACCTTCATGGGATTGCCCGCCAACATCGGCGAAGATCGGGCCCTCACCAATTTCGTGTTGCGCCAGGGATATTTCACCGTCTACCAGCGCAGCGCCCTGGTTCACACCGTGGTCCCGGAAACTTACCGGGGCCTGTGCCGCATGTATCTGCGTTGGGACCGCAGCAACTTCCGGGAAAACTGGGTGCAGATCAAGTTTATCTTTAGCAACTACCGGAAAAAGCACTGGTTTTTGCCCATTGTCGACTTCTTCATCACCCAGATCGAGTTCCCGCTCACCTACCTCTTTCTGGGGATGCTGCTGCTTTCCTTTTTCATCTACCCCATCGTCATGGTGAAATTCTTCGCCGGGCTGGGGGTTTTCACCCTGGTATGGATGTACTACTACATCCATCAGGAAAGGGATATGGAATTCATTTACGGAATTCTCTACTCCTACTTTGCCTTTTTCTTCCTCAACTGGGTCCAGCCCTACGCCTTCCTCACGGTGCGCAACGACCGCTGGCTCACCCGTTAAGCCCCATCTGGAAGGATTATCTATATGATCGCCGGTCCGGCAGCGTCGGACCGGCGATTTTTTTTGGCGGCGCGCCACCCTGGCCGGCGCGGCGCGCTACCAGGGTGGATAAGCGAAGGATACCTCGACAAAAACTCAAATTAGGGACTCCGGGTTCCAAGTTCCAAAAAGCTGCGGCCCAGATCTAATTTTCTGGCCAGCCGGGCTTTACAAACGGAGCCGGGCTTCTTATTGTTAATCCAGGCCCGGGAGAGGACTTGCCGGCCCCTTTAGCCCAGGGCAAAATTGAGGGGCCGCCAATGGAGCCCGGGAAGCAGCGGCAGGGCACCCTGGTCTGCAGCCGTTGCGGCGCGGAGGCCGACCTGAGCCTCGATTATGCCTGAGGGAGGCCGAAGCGCTTTTCTCTATAATTTCTTGAAGAAAGGGAAAGATGATGACGCTGTCACCGACCCATTTGGCACCCATTGTGGCCTTGATAGCCGGCATTTTCATTCTGATTATGCCGCGGCTGCTCAATTTTATCGTCGCCATTTATCTGATCGCCATCGGGATCTTGGGCCTTATCCACTAGCTTTTGAGGCCTTAGACCCCTGCCCCGCAAACAAATTCCGGTTCCCCTCCCGAAGCCCGATAGGGGGCCCTAAGAGGATTCTCCGGCCTCTGTTGTTTCAATATAAGAGGACGGGGCCATCATGGAATCGGAAATCCCGTTTAGCGTTTACCGTTTTCCGTGAAAATCAAGGCTAAATCAAAGTCAAAGGCCCATTGGCGGGGACGGCAAACGGAAAACTGCCTAAACGAGGTTTATTGCGCCTGCCTTCGCTTTTTTAGAAAAGCTGGAATCTGGCGGGGTCGGCTTTGCTTGCCTCCAGCCTGCGCTCGTCCGCTCGGCTCTCGTTCCAGGTAAGCGAGGCTTGCGGGTCAAGGTCAATTAAGGCCGTGTCGATTTCTCGGCCCATTTTATAACAAAGATTGACATTTTATGACGGGATTGAGGCCGTCAGGGTTCTGCCCGCAATGAAGGGTATCGGCGCCTTCGTGTGAGGGTTAACTGGCTACGCCATGAAAACCAGGTATCTCTTTATCCGCTTAAGCCTCCTGTTCCTGGTGCTGGCAGGCCTCTTCTTCCTATCTTACACGGCGGCCGGAGAAGAGCTTTCGGAATACGGCAATCCCTTTATCTGGGTTACCCTTGGTAAAGTCAGGGTAAAGGCGGAAGTAGTCAGCTCCCCGGAAAAACTCTATCTGGGGCTGGGACGCCGCCCGGAGCTCGCCGAAGGCCGGGGCATGCTGTTCATCCTGCCCAGCCGGGAGGTGCAGAATTTTTGTATGCGGGACATGCACTTTGGCCTCGACTTCATCTGGCTGGCGCCTGGCCGGGTGGCAGGCCTCACCCGAAACGTCTCCCCCCTGGACCAAGAGGCCTGTTACTGCTCCCCGGAACCGGTGGCCTTCGTCCTGGAGGTGCCCGCCGGCTTCTGTGAGCAAAACGGCATCCGGGTGGGAGATCCGGCTGCCTGGTAAAGTCCGGTTTTCGGTTTTCGGTCTCTGCTAAGGAGCTTTTGACTGTGATTTGCCTTTTGCCTTTTTACTTTTGCCTTTTTACTTGAATATTGTATCTTTTCCATCATGTTATCGGCTTTGGAAAAACGGCTGATCCTGGCCCTGCAGCGGGACCTGGAAATCGAACCCCGTCCCTTTTTGGACCTGGCAGGCCAACTGGGTCTGGAAGAGGAAGAGGTGTTGGCCGCCATCCGCGGCCTGATGGACAAGGGTTATATCCGGCGCTTCGGGGCCACCCTGCGGCATCAAAAATCAGGCTATGAGGCCAATGCCCTGGTGGCCTGGACGGTGCCCGAGGCGGATCTTAGGCCCATCGGCCGGCAAATGGCGGCCCAGAGGGCGGTGACCCATTGTTACGCCCGCCGGCCAGCCCCGGCCTGGCCTTATAATCTTTACACCATGGTCCATGGCCGCACCCGGGAGGAATGCCTGGAGATCGCGGCCCGCATGGCCGGGGAAACCGGTCTCAGCGATTACCAGGTACTCTTCAGCGAAATCGAACTCAAAAAGACCACCATGCGCTATTTCCGGGAAGAGGTCAGGGAACACCCGGCCGCCGACCGGGAGCCTTGAGCCGGGTGCCCTGCCTGGGGGCTGCCGCTAGCGCGGGTGAGTCATCCGTTGTAGGGGCGGACCCATGTGTCCGCCCTTAGCCCGCTTTCAGGCCGCCGCTAGCGCGCGTGAGTTATTCTTAAGGAGTGAGGTCGTGACCAACCTGGTGGAATCGCAGCGTCTTTTCCAGGCCGCGCTTTCTCTGATACCCGGCGGAGTAAACAGCCCGGTCCGGGGCTGGGGCGCGGTGGGCTTGACCCCGCCGCCCTTGTTGGTGCGGGGCGCGGGGGCCCGGGTTTATGACGTGGACGGCAATTCCTACCTGGACTTCATCGGTTCCTGGGGGCCGCTGATCCTCGGGCATGCCGCCCCGGAGGTGGTGGCCGCGGTGCAGGAGACCGCGGCGCGAGGCCTCGGTTTTGGCGCCTCCACCCCGGGAGAGGTGGATCTGGCCAGGCTTCTGGTGGAAGCGGTGCCGTCCCTGGAGATGGTGCGCCTGGTCAGCTCCGGCACCGAAGCCTGCATGAGCGCCCTGCGCCTGGCCCGGGGCGCCAGCGGCCGCCCCCGGCTGATCAAGTTTGACGGCTGCTACCACGGCCACGCCGACTCCTTTTTAGTGTCCGCGGGCAGCGGGGTGCTCACCCAGGGAATTCCAGGCAGCCCCGGCGTGCCTCACGAGATCGCCGCCCTGACCCTGTCCCTCCCCTATAACGATCTGCAGGCGGTTAAGGAGGCGGTGCGGCGCCATCCCGGGGAGATCGCCGCGGTCATCGTGGAGCCGGTGGCCGGTAACATGGGAGTGGTCCTCCCCCAACCCGGGTTTCTGGAGGGATTGCGGCAGCTTTGCCACCAGGAAGACATCATCTTAATCTTCGATGAGGTGATCACCGGCTTCCGGGTGGCTTGGGGCGGGGCCCAGGCCCTCTACGGCGTCACCCCCGACCTCACCTGCCTGGGCAAGATCATCGGCGGCGGCTTGCCGGTGGGGGCCTACGGCGGCCGGCGGGACCTCATGTCCCAGATGGCCCCCGCCGGCCCCATCTACCAGGCGGGGACCCTCTCCGGCAACCCGGTGGCGGTGGCCGCCGGGCTGGCCACCCTGAAGGCCCTGCAAAAGCCCGGGACCTATGAGCAGTTGGAAGAAAAGGGCGCCTGGCTGGCCCGGGAACTGGCCCGGGCCGCGGCTCGCCGGAATCTGGAGCTCACGGTCAACCGACTGGGCTCCCTGCTCACCCCGTTCTTCACCCGGGGGCCGGTCCACGATCTGGAGGACGCCAGGAGGGCCGATTTGCAGAAATTCCGGCAGTTCTTCCAGGGGATGCTGGCCGCGGGCATCTACCTGCCGCCCTCCCCGTTTGAGGCCTGGTTCATTTCCCTGGCCCACGGGCCCCAGGACCTGGAGATGGCCGCGGCCGCAGCCCGGCAGGTGTGGAGCACGCTGTAGTTCGCAGGGTATTAAAATCCCCCTTTGAAAAAGGGGGATTTCGGGGGATTTCAGGGTTAATTAAAATCCCCCCTGCCCCCCTTTTATAAACGTGATTGTATACTTGCCAAACCTAATTTTATTTTGTCGGCTGCCAAGCTGCAAATTTTCGTTTTCCTTCTTCTCGAATCTGTTCAAGTTCCTGAATAAGATTATCAATGTAATGCTCGAAATTTGATTTTTCTATTGTAGGCGTTAAGGGGTAGAATGTGGCATCACGCCTAGCGAGAATTTTGGCCAGTGGCGGCAAGTACGGTTCTTTCGGAAACTCTAATTTGAAAAATACATGATTACCGCTCATATGATCTCCTTGTCTTATGATTGTGGTCAATAATTGGCCAATTCATGGTAGATTTTCCAACAACCTCTTCTTTAATTCCTTCTTTTGCTCATCTGTTAATTTTCCAATTTCATTTTGAACATAATTGAAATATTCGTCATTAATCATTAGTTCACATTTTTCAGATAACCATTCATAACCTGTTTTTTTTCCTTGTTTTGATATTAACTTCATTTGATTATACGCATTATTACTTAAATATATTAATATTGGTTTTTTCATTTCGGTTTTATCATTTGATATTTGTGTTTTATCACCTTCAAAAAATTCATGTATTCTCATATGGTTGATGTTATCTGTATGGATTGTCAATATATTTATTAAGCTCTTAGGGTCACCCTTCATCCATTCCTCTAACATAATTTGAAATTCATGAATATTTCTTAACCCAAGTCTTCTCCTATAACCATCCTCTATTGTTTGATAAGTAATATCATATTTTATTGACACCTCCTTCGTTGCCTTATGCCGAGCCTCTTCGAGTCGATATCCATTCCCATAAAAAACATTAATCTTTTCTAAAACTTCAAGAATTTTATCAAGGGATTCTTGAGTTAGCATGGCAAACCCTCCTAATCTGACTTATCTATCTACCTCTTAGTCTATTCTATCTACTCACTAAAAATTGTCAAGATTATTTTTCTGAAAAATTTGAGTATGCTGGTGCCACCCTATATAGTGCGGCAGAAAGAAAACTGGACAAAATCTCGTGTTTTGTCCAAATTTCTCGCCCTCTTAGTAATCTTCTAAAACCTTCCCTCCATGGCGCCGGCGTAGCCGGTGAGCTCCACGTAGCCCATGCCGCGGAGCGGCCGCGGTCCGGCTCGGCCCTGGACCCGCACCTGGCCCTCCCAATAGCTCACCTGGGCCGGGACGCCAGCCGGGATTTCCTGGTCCGCCAGGGTGGGAGTCAGGGTGAGGTCCAGGCCGACCCCGGGGATGAGCACCTGCCAGCCGGCCGGATATGCCGCCCCGGAGTGGGGAGACTTCCAGAGGCCGCGGACCTTGACCTGGAAGTCGCCCAGCTTCAGGCGCCGCGTCCGTCCCTGGGGGTCCACCAGGGTGCCCGCGGAAGCCGGGTCCAGCGAGCCGTCCCGCAGGCGCAGGAGATAGAGCATCACCTCGCGGCCGTCCTCCAACTGGAGGGCGAACCAGTCCCAGCCCACCTGGTCCGGGGCCATGGAGCTGCTGAAAAATTCGTGGTCCATCCAGGATGCCCCGCTAACCTCTAAGGTGCGGCCGTCCAAAAACAGATGGCCCTGGGTGTCCAGGCGAGGAATAGAATAATAATAGCTGGCGGCCTCATAAAGGGCCGCCTTGGGGCTGAAGCCTCCTTCGCCGTGCAGGGCCGGTGGCTTCAGGGGAGTGAGGAGCAGATCCAGCCCTAACCCCTGGTCCCCGGCCTGCAGATGAAAGCCTTCACCTGCCTGCCGCGCCTGCCAGTCGTCGATCCAGACCCGCAGGCGGTCCGCGGTGGCGCCGGAAAGCCCGAGGGCGCCCCGGCCCACCTTTTCCCGGAACCGGAAGCGCCCCCGGGCCGGGTCGGTGATGGCCAGGTGGGCGAAATAGACGGTGTCGAGGGACCAGGCCGAGCGGGCCCGGGGATCGGGGCGGCGCAGGGCGGCCCGGAAGAAGGTGATCTGGTAGCCGAAGGCCTCGCCCTGCGGAGATTTCAGGTGACCCACCCAGTACCACCACTCAGTCTTGAAATCCGGGTGGGCTCCGTGGTCGCCGGGAAATTTAACGATGCGGCCCGGCTGGGGATTGGCAAAGGGTTCCGCAGCCCCGGCGGCGCTGGGAAATTATGCGGCCACCAGGGAGAATAACAGGATCGGGAGCGTCATCTTGGGGATCGGGACAACCTTCCGCCTCCAAAAAATCGGGCGGTGAGCAGTAGGGGCGAGCCGCCGGATCGCTCCTACACGGTTTCCGGTTTCCGGTGGAAGCAAAAGGTGAAAATCAAAACTGAAAACCTTCTTTAAGTCAAGAGTGTCCGGCAACAACTTGCATGGAGAAGATTATAACTATCTCGCTGTTAGACTCTATACTTGTTATTTCAGCGATATCAACATATTATACCGATGCTCACTAAATTCCCTCTCCCCTGCGAGGGGACGACACCGGGTGAGGGGTGGCTTCATAGGCCGTCGCATACCCCCCTCACCCTCCCCTCTCCCCTGCGAGGGGAGAGGGAATTAGCTTGTAAATTCCATGAATTGATTAGCTAGTGGGCATGCCTAAGTTCAAGCAAATCTACACCGCCTGCCTCATAGCAAAAACCTTTCCGAACACTACTGTCTTTAAGTCTTTTTGCTTTGCTTTTGACCTGGCCGGAAACCGAAACCCGAAAACCGAAAACGGAGGTTAATTTGGCAGATGTATCGAAGGATCAATCGACGCCTCAGCCGGCGCCTCAGCCCATTAGTCCTAAATGACCCCGCGCAGCCAGGCCCAGGCCAGGCCCAGATACTCGTGCAGGGCAATTTCCGTCCGCTGCAGGGAGTGGCTGCTGGGAAAGAAGTCCTCGGGATAACATGGGCCCTTCTGCTGCGCCGGCAGGTCCATGGGCGCGGCCACCGGCTCCAGGCCCTGCCGGCGGAACAGGGCCATGGCCCGGGGCATATGGGCAGCCGAGGTCACCAGAAAAAATCTTTCCCGGCCCACCAAGGGTTTAAGGAGGCGGGCCTCCTCCTCAGTGTCCCGGGAAAGAGATTCCTGAAGGATATCCCGGGGGTTCACCCCCATAATCAATGCGACCCGGCTCATGATCTGAGACTCGGGGATCGGGTTAAACACCGGGCCGCCCGATAAAATGAGCTTGCGGCCCGGCTCGGCCCTATACAGCCTGACCCCTTCCAGGAGGCGGGATAGGGATTCGAGCCCGATTTGGGAAGTGACGGGAAGGGGTTCACCTCTGTTAATGCCTCCGCCCAGAACCACGATATAGCTTCCCGCCCCTAACAAACGGCCATCCTGCGGCCCCCCGGAGCCGGCATCCAAGTCCGCTACCGGCGGATACTTCAGTTCCAGCGGCCGCAACGCCATATCCGGGACCGCGGAGTAACTGAAGACCAGGAGCAATCCGGCTCCGGCGCTCACCAGAATCTTGCCGCTCCTCTGCCTCCGGGTGAACCACAGGAGACCCAGGCCGATGAACAGCAGCCCCAGGCACAGGGGCAAGGGCAGTAAACAAGAGGCCACGATTTTTTTGAATAAGAACAATTTTTTCCCCCTACCGCGAGCTGCCGCGACTCCTGGGCCGCTGCCTCATTTACTTAGGCAGTCACTCAGGGGCCTGTTGCTTACCCTAAACCATGTAAAGTTACGCATAGTTGTGGCGCGCAGGGCGCACCCTGCATGAAGGCTTTGCGGAAAAGTCGCTCCTGAGCCTGCGGCTCTCTCCCAAAGGATGAAAAGTTAATACCTGCGTTTGCCCTTGACTTTGATTTTGATTTTGATTTTGAACTTTGAACTTTTCCAAGCAGAGGATCGACTTCGCCCCTCACCTCTCCAAAATCACCACGGCCAGGCCCTGGCCGTCTTCGTCGCTGAGGGAGAGGTGCATCCCGGTAACGCCGGCCTCCCGGCAGAGCTGGGCGGCCCGCCCGCTGACTTTAAGCTCCGGTTTGCCCCTGGAGTCGGGGACCACCTCCACCTCCCGCCAGAAGATACCCCCCTGCCTCAGGCCCACCCCCAGGGCCTTGGAGAAGGCCTCCTTGGCGGCAAAGCGCAGGGCAAAGCCTTCGTTGCTCCAACGCTTGCCCTGGCAATAGGCGATTTCCTGGGGAGTGAAGACGCGGTTCAGGAAGCGCTCGCCATAGCGGCGGATGGCCGCGGAAAGGCGCGCCAACTTGACCAGATCAACCCCAATGCCGTAAATCATAATGCGGTTTTTCGGTTAGAAAGCCAGGGTAGCGTTTTGGAGAAACCTGGAAAAAAGAAATTGCCTTTATCCCCTCCCCCTGAGAGGGGCCCTTTATTTCTTCGCTTTCTTGGGAGGGGCGGCGGCCTCCACCTTGCACATGGCGCCGGTCTCCCCGCAAGAGCTGCACTTCTTGGGTTTGCAGCGGGTTTCCACGTTGCTGCCGCATTTTTCACAGGTAAAAACAGCCATGAGATTTGCCTCCTGAACCAAGAAATTATCTCCCGGCGATCCGGCCTGGTGAGGGTGGCTTCGCCGGCGTCTATCCCCCTCCCCCTGCCCTCTCCCCCCAATGCGGGGAGAAGGAAAAAGCTTGTAAATTCAATGAAATGATTAACTAGTGGGCCTGCCTGGTGTTGTGCTTCGTAAATAGTATGTGGCATTAAATCAAATGAAAACCCAAGTTCCAAGGGTAGTAAAGTCCCCCTTTGGAAAAGGGGGATTTAGGGGGATTTCATGAGGTTATTTTAAATCCCCCCTGCCCCCTTTTTCCAAAGGGGGGTTAAAAAACCCTGGTTTGAAATATCCTAGCATTTATGAAGCATCACACTAGTGGGCCTGCCTAAGTTCAAAAAGATCTTTGGTTTTGGTGGGCAGTGCCCATCCTACCTGCCTCGCAGCAGAAATCTTTCCGGAAAGGATTGCCTTGCCTCGATTATCGTAATTGTTTCAATTGGTTTTACGTTTTCTGCCTCCTGACCCTGCATCTCCAACCTCTGGCCCCGGGAAGGCGATCTCCAGGGCCTGGTCCAGGCGCTCCACCGGGTGGAAGCTGAGCTCCTGGCGCACCGAGGCTGGGATCTCCTCCAGGTCCACCTGGTTCTGGGCCGGCAGGATGATTTCCCGGATGCCCGCCCGATGGGCCGCCAGCACTTTGTTCTTGATGCCGCCCACCGGCAGGACGTGACCCCGCAGGGTGATCTCCCCGGTCATGGCCAGGTCCTTCTTAAGGGGCCGCGCCGAGAGCAGCGAGACCAGGGCGCAGAGCATGGCCAATCCGGCGGAAGGCCCATCCTTGGGGATGGCCCCGGCGGGCACATGGATGTGTAGGTCAGATTTCTCGAAGAAGTCCTCCTCGATGCCCAGGAAGGGGGCCCTAGCCCGGATATAAGAGAGCGCCGCGGTGGCCGACTCCTTCATGACCTCCCCCAACTGCCCGGTGAGTTTGAGGTTGCCGCTGCCCGGCATCCGCAAGACCTCGATGAACAGGATATCGCCGCCGGTGGGGGTCCAGGCCAGGCCGGTGGCCACTCCGGGCTCCGGATGGTCCAGGGCCGCTTCCCGGAAGAACTTGGGCGGCCCCAGATAGGCGGGGACCTCCCCTTCACTGATCGCCACGTTGCTGCGGCTACCCTCGGCGATCTCCCGGGCCGCACCCCGGCACAGGGCGGCGATCTCCCGCTCCAGGTTGCGCAGCCCCGCCTCCCGGGTGTAGGAGGCGATGACCGAACGGATGGCCATCGGGCTGATCTCCAGTTGCGCCGCGGTCAAACCGTGGGCCTCCAACTGCCGGGGGATGAGGTGGGAAAAGGCGATGCCCAACTTCTCCTCCTCAGTGTAGCCCACCAATTCCAGGACCTCCATGCGGTCCCGCAGCGGGGGAGGAATGGGGTCCAGCAGGTTGGCGGTGGTGATGAACATCACTTTGGAGAGATCAAAACCCACGTCCAGGTAGTGGTCGGAGAAGGAGTTATTCTGTTCCGGGTCCAGCACCTCCAGGAGGGCTGACGATGGGTCGCCGCGAAAATCGGCGCCGATCTTGTCCACTTCATCCAGAATGAAGACCGGGTTGTTGGAGCCGGCCCGGCGTATGCTCTGGATGATGCGGCCGGGCATGGCCCCCACGTAGGTGCGGCGGTGCCCCCGAATCTCGGCTTCGTCCCGTATCCCCCCCAGGGAGAGGCGCACGAACTTGCGCCCCAGGGAGCGGGCAATGGAGCGCCCCAGGGAGGTCTTGCCGGTCCCTGGCGGCCCCACGAAGCAGAGGATGGGACCCTTCATGTCCGGTTTCAGCCGGCGCACCGCCAGATATTCCAGGATGCGCTTCTTCACCTTCTCCAGGTCATAGTGGTCTTCATCCAGGATCTGCCTGGCCTGGGCCAGGTCCAGATTGTCTTCGGTTGACTTGCTCCAGGGCAGTTCGATCATCCACTCCAGATAATTGCGGATCACCTGGTGCTCGGGGGAGGTGGGCGGGGTCCGCTTCAGCCGGGTCAGTTCCCGCTCCGCCTCCTTCATGGCGTGGGGCGGGAGCCACGCCTCTTCCAGGCGCAACTGGAGATCTTCGATCTCCTGGCCCTTGTCTTCCCCTTCCCCCAACTCTTTTTGCAGGACCTTAATATGCTCCCGGAGATAATACTCCTTTTGAGCCTTGTCCATCTCCACCTTTACCTGGGCCTGGATCTGTTTTCCCAGTTCCAGGATCTCCAGTTCCCGGTTAATCAGACTCAGCACCCGGCGCAGGCGCTCCTTGACCTCAAGAGTCTCCAGCAGTTCCTGTTTTTCGGCCTTGGAGATATTGAGGCTGCCGGCGGTGATGTCCGCCAGGAGCCGGGGGTCGCCCAACTCCCGGACCAGGGTACCCAGTTCCGCCGGCAGGTAGGGGGAGAGCTCCAGCATCTTCAAAAAGAGGCCCTTGACGTTGGAGACCAGGGCCTCCACCTCCAGGTCGGGTTCGTATTCCTCCGAGATGGGGATTATCCGGGCGGTGAGGTAAGGTTCAAAGCCCACCCATTCCTCCACCCGAAAGCGGTACAGCCCCTGGACCAGCAGGCGGAGGGCGTCGTCCTCGGATTTCCGCATCTTCAAGATAGCCGCGGCGGTGCCCAGCCGGGGGAGGTCCTCCGGGCCAAAGCCCTCGGCCTTTTCTCCCAGGCCAGCCATAATTCCGATGATCTTGTCCTGAAGGAGGGCTTCCTGCACCAGCTTTTGGGACGGCTCGTCCCACAGGATCAGGGGCAGGATCATCCGGGGAAAAAGCACCATCTCGGGCGTCGGGAGGATGGACAGCACCCGGGGGCTGGGGTGGATTTCCTGGTCCCCCAGCAGCGGGGCTTGGATTTCTTGTTCTTCGCGGGCCATGGGGCCTCCGTATTTATTATTCCGGGTCTGCCTGTTTCACCGGAATCTTTCGAATCTGTGGGGCCTTCCGGGGCAGGTGGACCTCCAGGATGCCATCCCGATAGTGGGCCCGGACGCCCTCAAGGTCAACGGGGATGGGCAGAAGGAAGCAGCGCTCGAAGGCGCCGAAGCCCATCTCCAGGTGGATAAAGCGCCGGATGCCCTCCGGCGGCGGCGGTTGGCGCCCGCCGGCGACCACCAATTCCTGGCCGGTCAAAGAGAGGCAAAGGCTTTCGGGCTTAATTCCGGCCACCTCCAGGCGCAGCAGCAGGCCCTGGGCGGTTTCATAGAAATCCGCCGCGGGGCGGAAGTGGAGGTGCGGCCGGGTGAACCCCAACCAGGCATCCGGTTGGCAACGCCAGTGCTCCTCCATTTGCTCAAAGTCGCGGATAATCCTGATCTTGATGAGGCGGTGCATCGCTCTCCCTCGGCAAGGTCCTTTTATTCATTGTAGTAACTCTTTTGGAAAATTCCAGGCCTTCCCGGCTTCTTTCAGCGGGGGCAGGAAAATTCTTTATCCTGGACTGGCTGCCCGACTGCCCGGGCTCACCCCGGTAACCCTCATCATCTCTGCTCCTTGACCGGCAGGGGAAATCCTGATAGCTTCCCAGGCATGCAGCCGGAGGTATTCTGCCTGGGAGCCATCAATCTCGATCTGACCTTCCGGGTTGACGACCTGGCCGGCCTCCTTAAACGTTGGGGCACTGGACTGGTCCGGGGTGGGGAGGAAGCGCTGTCCCGGGCGGAGGAGCACCGGCTCCGAGAGTTGCTGGCCCGCTTTGCCCGGCCGGCCGGGCGCGGCGGAGGCGGACAGGCGGCCAACACCGCCTATGCCCTGGGCCGCCTGGGAATTCCAGTGGCCCTGGCGGGGCGATTGGGAGCCGATGCGGACGGCTCTTTTCTGAAAGATAGTCTGCAGGGCGTCAATCTCGAGCACGTGGTGGAGCAAGGCGACAGCGGCCGAGCCTACATCCTGGTGGACCCGGAGGGCGAGCGCACCATCCTGGTGGCCCCCAACACCAATGACCAGCTGGAGGAGAAAGATCTGCCCCGGGAGGCCTTGCAGGAGGCCAGATTTCTCCACCTCACCTCTTTTGTAGGCGACGCTCCCTTGAAGCTGCAGCGGCTAATGGCCATGAACCTTCAGGATGGTCCGCGCCTCACCCTGGACCCGGGTGAACTTTACGCCCGCCGGGGCCGGACCGCCCTGGAGGAGTTGCTGGATCGGGTGGAAACCCTGCTGGTGACCGAGGCGGAGTGGGCCCTCCTGGGGGGTGAGCTTGAGCGGCATCCCGTTTGGGCCCCGCCCGTCGTTCTCATCAAACGTGGTCCCCGGGGCGCCAGGCTCCTCACCCCAGTGCGCTATCTGGATATCCCGGCGCAATTTGAGGGGCGTCCGGGGGACACCCTGGGGGCCGGGGACGTCTTCGCCGCCGGCTACCTGGCCGGCCTCCTTATCGGCCTTAATCTGCCCCAGGCAGCGCGCCTGGCGGAGGCGGCCGCGGCTTACAAGTTGGGCGCCCCCGGACGACAGGGCTACCCGGACCGGGAGGTTATGGAAAGGATCATCGCCCGGTTGAGATAAGCATTGTTCTTGAGATAGGCAGGTTCTGCCAGGAGGTTAGGGGCGGCCCGCGGCACCGGCCTCAAGCCCGCGCCACTGCCGCCCCCGGGGGGGTCGCTTCCTTTCCCCTTAAGCCAAAGGAGAAGAGATGCTCCAGATTCAATTGCACACGGGCTGCGAAGGACCGCTGGCCCTCAATGACAATGCCTTCGAACTCTGCCGGGAGTTTCTCCCGCCCTTGGGTGACCGGTTTTTTACCCAGTTGAGCCGTTATGGCGATTACCTGGCGGACATCGCCAAACCACCGGGGTACCAGGCCGGGGACACCCTGAAGCTCATCGGCCCGTTTCTCAAGGCTCGCGGCCTCAGCAACGCCGCGATTCGGGAGTTCTCCGCCGGGAACCTGGGGCTGATGCCCGGCGCCGAGGAGACTTACCGCTTCTTGCACGGATTCGGCTTTCCCATCTTCGAGATCAGCACCAGCTACCGCCAGTTTGCCGAGGCGGTGGGAGGCAGGCTGGGGTTTGACCCGGAGCACATCTTGGGCACCGAACTGGACCTGGATCGCTACCCGCTGGGCCCCGGGGAAACCGCGGAGTTGCGCCGTCTGGAAGAGGAGATCATGGGGACCCCGGCCATCGAGTTGCCCCCGGGAGCCGCCTCGCTCCCGGAGCTGCCCGCCCCGGTCCAGGAGGCCATCGGCCGCCTGGAGCAAATCTTCCGGGAACGCCTGCCCCGGTTGGAGATCAGCGCCATCTATCGGGAGATCTCGCCGCTGGGCGGGGCGGAAAAGGCCAGAAGCGTGGCCGACAGCCTGGTCAGAACCGGCTTAAGGCTGGAGGACACCATCTACGTCGGGGACGGCATCACCGACGTGCAAGCCTTCCAGGAGGTGCAGGGCGGCGGCGGCCTGGCCATCTCCTTCAATGGCAACCGCTACGCCCTGAACGCCGCCGAAGTGGCGGTAGTGTCGGACAGCGCCTGGCCCATCGGGCTGCTGACTGCCATCTTTCGCCTCTGGGGCAAAGAAGGCGTGCTGGAAGTGGCCTCCCCGGAGCGCCGGGGAAAATCCCGGGCGCTGGTGCTGCCGGAGGAGATGATTGAACCCATCGCCCTGGGACTCCAGGGCCGCCGCTTCAATCTCTATCTGACCCAAGGCCCCGACCTGGAGCGGCTGGCCCAGGAGAGCGAAGCCATGCGGGCCAGCCTCCGGAGTGAAGCCATCGCCGCCCTCGGGTGAGGGGCCGAGTTTTAGACAAAGGCAGCCAAGCCTGGCTGATAATCTTAAGCCTATGCATGATCTCGGAGATGCTCATCAGAGTTATTCTTTTGGGGGCAGGATTCTCGGCGCCAGGGGAGCCATCGCCGCGGAGCATTACCTTTCGGCCCAGGCGGGCATGGACCTTCTGAAGGCCGGGGGCAATGCCTTTGATGCCGCGGTAGCCGCCGTCCTGGTGGAAGCGGTGGTTAATCCCCACATGTTCACCCTGGGGGGCGAATGTCCAATGCTCCTTTATGTGGCCGCGGAGGACCGGGCCGTGGCCGTCAACGGCAATACCAAGGCCCCGGCCAAGGCAACCCTTAAGGCCTATGGGGATCGAGGCCTGGACCTCATCCCGCCCATGGGGGTCCTGGCCGCCGGGGTCCCGGCCGCGGTCAGCGCCCTCCTGGAGGTCCTGAAAAGGTACGGTTCCCTGCCTTTGGAGGACATCGTGGAGCCCGCCTATGTCCTGGCGCGGGAGGGGTTCCCGTTGCACGAAGGCCTGGTCAACCTGCCGGGATTCGGCCTGCAGGACAATCGCCGGCGGTTTGCCCGGGAGTGGCCGGGGTCGGCGTCGATTTATTTGCGGGGGGACGACCCAGGGCCGCAAGTGGGGCAGATATTGGTCAACGCTCCCCTGGCCGGGGTGCTGGGGGCGTTTAAGGCAGCCGCCCGGGCCAAAGGTCAACGGGTTGCAGGGCTTAACGCCGCCCTGGATCTGTTCTACCGGGGTGAGGCGGCGGAGGCCATGGCCGCATTTGTCCAAGAGCGGGACGGCCTGCTGGAATTTTCGGACTTCGCCTCCTTTGGCACCCGTTTTGAGGATCCCGTCCGGGCGGACTTCAGGGATCACACCGTCTGCAAGTGCGGCCCCTGGTCCCAAGGTCCGGTCTTTTTGCAACTCTTACGGCTCCTGGACGGCTTTGACCTGGCGGCTCTCGGCCACAACTCACCCGACTATCTTCACCTGTGGGTGGAGGCCGCCAAGCTGGCCTACGCGGACCGCGAGCAGTATTACGGCGACCCGGAGCAGGTTGCGGTGCCCTTGGAGGAGCTCTTAAGCGAAAGGTATAATGCCCTCCGCCGCCAGCTTATCGATGGTCAGCGGGCCGATCTTGAGCTGCGCCCCGGAGACCCACGGCTCCACGGGGCCTTGCTGCCCAAGACCGAAGTCCGGCAAGCCAAGGACTGGGGGCATGGGACCGTGCACGTGGCGGTGGCGGACAAGCATGGCAATATGGCGGCCCTCACCCCCAGCGGCGGCTGGATTTCGGGCAACGAAGTGATACCTTCGCTGGGGTTTCCGCTGGGGACCCGAATGCAGACCTTCCACTTAGTGGAGGGCCACCCCAACGTGGTGGCGCCGGGCAAGCGGCCCCGGACCACCCTGAGTCCCTCCCTGGCCTGGCAGCGGGGCCGGCCCTGGATGGCCTTCGGCACCATGGGCGGGGATCAACAGGACCAGTGGACCAGCCAATTTTTTTTGAACCGGGTGGTGTTCGGCATGTCCTTGCAGGCAGCCATCGAGGCCCCCAAGATTACCTGCGACCACGTTCCCGGCACCTTTTACCCCCATGCGGCCGCGCCCGGCCAGGTGCGGCTGGAGGGGCGGGTTGCCCGGGAAACCGGCGAAGAGCTTAGCCGGCGCGGCCACCAGGTCTTATGGGCGCCGGATTGGTCGGCGGGCTATATCTGCGCGGTGGCCAGCAACGATAACCGGGTACTGGAGGCGGGGGCGGACCCGAGGGGCAATAAATCTCCGGCGTTCCCGGCTACGGCGCTGGCGTGGTAGCCCGGGCGGACCAGGTTTTTACCAGGGAGACGCCATGGACGCTCATCAAATCAAGTATCGGGGAAAACTGGCGGGACACCTGAGCAAGCAATTGACCAAGAGAAGGATGGCGGCCAGCTTCGCGCCCACCGCGGCCCAGGCCCGGGAAGCAATCATGGCCCTGAACGAAAACGGCAGGACAAGCTGCAGGCATTAACCTCCGCAGGGATAACCTTGCAGCTTGACGAGCGGCGTTCGGTAAGGATTGTGCTGAAGAATTATCGGGAACCGCAGAAAATTTTCTTGACAAAGGGGAGAGGCAGATAGTAAAAATTGGTCGGACCATATGATGATTAGACGAGCAGACGGCTTTCTCATCTAATCTCGCATTGCCTGGTGGCCCACACAGTATAAAGTCAATTATTCCACACCATTAGGTTAAGAAAGTATTGTGGTTCTGGAATTAAAAGTCAGCGAAGCTTTGACCGATGATGTCGGCAAGGGTTGGGCTCGCCTGAACCCTGAAGATATCCAGGCCCTGGGCGCCGTCCTGGGAGATCTCATTGAAATCGCCGGCAAAAAAAAGACGGCAGGCCGGGTCACCGGGGCCCTGGGCCAGGACCACGAAAAACAGAACCTCCAAATCGACGGGCTGATCCGGGCCAATGCCCAGGTCAAAGTGGGCGACACGGTCCGGATCAGGAAGGTTACCCGCCAAACCGCCACCACCATTATCCTCTATTTCTTGGAGCCCAATTGCCCCCTGCCCCAGGAAGCCGAACTGGAACATTTCGGCAAGGTGCTCCAGGGATACCCGGTGTTTCTAGGCGACCAGATCAACATCCCCCTTTTCGGCGGCCGGGACCGTTTCTTCCGGGTAGAGGCGACCTCGCCTTCCGGCCCGGTGATCATCAACCCGCAGACCAATTTTGTTCTCCAGAAACCCGATTATCTGGTGAATAGCGCCGCCCAGGTCTCCTACGAAGACATCGGCGGCCTGGACAAAGAACTCCGGCTGGTGCGGGAGATGGTGGAACTTCCCCTGCGCTATGCCGAGATTTTTGAAAGACTGGGGATCGAAGTCCCCAAAGGCCTGCTCCTCTATGGCTCTCCCGGAACGGGCAAAACCCTGATTGCCAGGGCCATCGCCAGCGAGGTCAAACTCCATTTCATCAAGGTCAACGGTCCGGAGATTATCCATAAGTTCTACGGAGAAAGCGAGGCCAAGCTCCGGGAGATCTTTGAGGAGGCCGCCAGCCAGGCCCCCAGCGTAATTTTTATCGATGAGATCGACGCCATCGCCCCGAAACGGGCTGACGTGCTGGGGGACGTGGAAAAACGGGTGGTGGCCCAACTGCTCGCCCTCATGGACGGCATGGTCCCCAGGGGCCACGTGGTGGTGATCGGGGCGACCAACATTCCGGAGAGGATGGATCCGGCCCTGCGGCGGCCCGGCCGTTTTGACCGGGAAATCACCATCCCGGTGCCCAACGCCGAGGGACGCCGGGCGATCTTGAAGATCCACAGCCGGCGCATGCCGCTGGCCCCGGATGTCAACCTGGAACGTCTGGCCCAGGTCACCCATGGTTTTGTCGGAGCGGACCTGCAGGCTCTCTGCAAGGAAGCGGGCATGGTGGCGTTCCGCCGATATCTTCAGGTTCTCGGGGGCGGGAATCCCGAGGCCTTCCTGAATACGTCGGAAAATCTGCAGATCACCTCGGAAGACTTCCTTACGGCCCTGCGGGAAATCGAACCCTCGGCCACCCGGGAGTTTTTTACGGAAAGGCCGACGGTCAGATGGGAGGACGTGGGGGGACTGAAGGAGATCAAGGCGGCCCTCATTTCCGTGGTGGATTGGCCCCATAGATATCCGGAGCTGTTCGACGCAGCGCGGCTGTCGCCTTCCCGGGGGATTTTGTTTACCGGACCCTCCGGCACCGGCAAGACCCTCATGGCCAAGGCCCTGGCCAACAAAACCGGTTTGAATTTCATTGCCATCAGCGCTCCCATCCTGTTCTCCAAATGGTTGGGGGAATCGGAAAAGGCCCTGCACGAAATCTTCAAAAAAGCCAAACAATCCGCGCCGTGTATCCTGTTTTTCGATGAGATCGATGCCCTGGTGGCCCGGCGGGGCGCGAGCAGCGAAGTGGGAGGGGGCGCCCCGGAGCGGGTGGCCAGCCAGTTCTTCAACGAACTGGATACGCTCAGCGACCTCTCGGAGGTCATCATTTTGGGAGCCACCAACCGCCAGGACCTGCTGGACCCGTCTTTGATGCGGGCGGGCCGGCTGGATTTTGTGCTGCCCTTCCCGGTGCCTGACGAGGCCGCCCGGATTGAGATCCTTAAGATACATACCAAAGATAGGCCCTTGAGCGCTGAGGTGGACCTGCAGGAACTGGCCGGAGAAACCGCAGGCATGGCCGGTTCAGACCTGGCGTATATCTGCAAGAGAGCGGCCATCCTGGCAATCGGGGATGTGATCAGTTTGCCGGGAGAGAGCCGGGGTACGGAGCTCTCAATGTCGGTGGGTCATTTTAGGACAGCCATCAGCGAGGTCCAAAGGACGAGGGAACCATGAGATGTTAAAAGCGGTGGAAAAGAAAAGGGCTTATCAGGATGTGGTCAAGCAGATCGTCAATCTCATTCAAAAGGGCAAGCTGAAGAAGGAAGACCAACTGCCCTCCGAGAGAGAATTGACCGAGACTCTCAAGGTATCCCGCACCACGGTGCGCGAAGCGATGCGTTGCCTGGAATCGATGCGGCTGGTGGATAGTCGGCAAGGCAACGGCACGTTCGTACTGGCGTCAGGCCAGGATGTCTCGATCCAGTCTTTGTCCGCGGCCCTGTTTACTGAGAAGGACGATCTCAAGGATATCTTTTACATCCGCAAGATCATCGAACCCTCCATTGCCCAGCTGGCGGCAGAGTTTGCCAGTCCGGAAGAGCTCAAACAGTTGGAAGAAATGATCCAGGCCCATGAAGAGAACCTGGCCTCCGGGGCGAACACGGTGGACTTCGATACAGCCTTCCATATGACCCTGGCCCGGTCAGCCAAGAATCGGGTGATGAGCCGCCTGGTGAATGCCTTGATTGACCTTTTGGCTGAGTCCCGGAAAGAGATTCTCCAGAGTGACCGGCGGGCGGTGGAATCCCTGCGGGGTCATAAGATAATCCTGGACGCGGTTAAAACGGGTGATGGCGTCAGGGCGCGGGAGGCCATGCGCCGTCATTTGCAGGAGATCGAAAAACTCTTATTCAAAGTGAAGAAAGGAGGTGGGAGGTGCAAGGTGCAAGTAGTGGCTCGGGAATACAAGATGGCAGAGTTTTTAAAACATCAGTCTGACTGATGACACAATCAGGAGGGATGTATGGCCAAAATTACTGAAATAACCATTTGGACCCGTGGAGTAACCATGGACAAGGAGGGCCGCGATATTGCGGGCGCCATCGGCAAAGCGGCCGAAAAGGAAGGCAAGCACGTGATGGCCTTTGATAATTACGAGGACCTCCCGGACCGCGTGTTGGTGACGACTCGCAAGTACGTCAGGATCAGCGATGAAGAGATCGAGCACAAGTATGTCTACACCAATGACCATCCTGACGTAGTCATTGTCGCGGAGCCGACCATTGTCAAAGGAATCAATGTGTTGCGGGGGATGCCCGAGGGCGGTCTCCTGCTGATCAATACCGCGCGTGACATTGACTACATGCTCCAGTTCATTCCCAACGCTGAAGTGCTCGGGGCCATCGCCACCGTGGACGCGGACGGCATCTCGGGCGTTAAGACCGTGGATTTTTCGGGTACCGAGGGCGGCACTGACGCGGTGGGCATTGGCGCCGGGATCGCCGCGCCGATAGTCGGCGCTATGGCCAAGATCAGCGGCCTGATCCAGAAAGAGGACCTGGCCAAGATCGTCAAGGACGTCTCCGGCATGGAAAAGGGTTATGCGGAAGTGAAGCTGCGGAAGTTTCGCAAGACCCGCGTCGAGTATTCCTGGGGCGGATGAAAGACCCAATAATTCGAACTACATATGCAAAAAGGAGCATTGTGCTATGTCTAAAAAGCTTCCAGAATTCGGAACCATAAACGTTCCCCATGACCGGGAAGTACCCTTCGGGGCGATTACCCCGGCCCCCGTTCGGCAGCAAGATCTTTTCGTGACCTCCAACTGGCGCATTGTGCGGCCGGTCATTGACCACGAACTATGCACCCGCTGCCTGACCTGCTATATCCACTGTCCGGATGCCTGCTGGTCTTACAATGAGAAAGAGGACCTGATGGAGTGGAACTGGAAGTTCTGCAAGGGCTGCCAGATCTGCATCCATCAGTGTCCGGTAAATGCCCTGTCACCGGTGCCGGAGCTTGATTTCCCGGATGGCGTCCACCGTTTGGAAAAACCCTTCTAGGGGAGGAGAAAGATTATGCCTCAAGAAAGAAAATTAACCGGCTGTTCAGCCGCCGCTCAGGCGGCCAAGCTGGCAGAAGTGGACGTGATCTGTTCCTATCCCATCCGTCCCTATACGGCGATCATGATGGAGCTCGCCAAGATGGTCGCCAATGGCGAGTTGGATGCGGAATTTGTCCATGGCGAAGGCGAGCATGCCCAACTCTCCGTGGTGCTGGGGGCCTCCGCCGCCGGGGCGCGGGCCTACACCGGCAGCGCCGGGGTTGGGGTAACCTATGCCTTTGAATTATACAGTCCGATAGCCGGCGGCAGATATCCGGTGCAAATGGCGATTGCCGACCGGACCCTGGACCCCCCCGGCGATTTCGGCTCCGAGCATACCGACGCCCTGTCCTTCAGGGACCAGGGTTGGCTGATGGGTTGGGCCTGCAGCCCCCAGGAGGTATTCGATAACACCCTGATGGGTTTCCGGATCGGCGAGGATCCTCGGATAATGCTGCCCCAGGCGATTTGCCAGGACGGCTACTTTATCTCCCACATTCCCGACAAGGTGATCGTGGCCGACCCGGCCCAGGTGAAGGAATTCCTGCCGCCATATAGCGCCCCTCACCCGTTAAGCACGACCTGTCCGGTTTCCCATGGTCCCCAGATCAGACCCGACCAGGGTGCGCCCATGGACGCGCAGAGGGCGGCGACTTTTCTGGAGCTCCCGAAAGTCATCAGAGAGGCGACTGCGGACTTTAACCGGATCTTCGGGCGGAACTATGACCCCTTCCTGGAGAAATACAAGCTGGAGGATGCGGAAATCGCCTTCTTCATTATGGGCGCCCACGCCAATACCTGCCGGAAGGCAGTGGATGCCCTGCGGAAAAGCGGGCTGAAGGCGGGTATGGCCCGGCTGCGCTGGGTGCGCCCCTGGCCGACCCATGAGATTGCGGAAGCCTTGGGTCATGTCAAGGCGGTGGGGACGGTAGAGACGAGCACCTCCTACGGCGGCGCCATGCGGGGCGGCAACCTGATTCACGAACTCCGGGCTTCCCTCTACGATCTCGACTCAAGACCCGTGGTTACTTCTTTCATGGCGGGTCTCGGCGGGGAAACCATCTGGTCTGAGGATTTCTATTATATGGCCAAGGTGCTCGCCAAGATGGCCCAGGACAAGAGGGCCGACCGGTATGTCCGCTGGATTGGGTTCGAAGCAGAATAACCACTCGCTTGATTAACCATGGAGGACGATTCATGAAGCCTTTTAATTATAAGTTTCAGAGTTATGAGCCGATCAAATCATTCCGCGGCGCGCCCGTTGAAGAAATGTACGTGCCGGGCCACCGCACCTGCGCCGGATGCGGTCCCGCCCTAAACTATCGGCTGGTGGCCAAAGCCGCGGGGCGGGATACGGTATTTATCGGCCCCACGGGCTGCATGTATGTGGCCAATTCCAGCTACCTCTGCACGCCTTATGCCGTCTCCTGGATTCACGCCCAGATCACCAACGGCGGCGCCGTGGCCTCGGGAGTCGAAGCGGCGTATAAGATCATGGCCCGCAAGGGTAAGTATGACGGGCCCTTCCCCAATATCATCGTCATGGCCGGTGACGGCGGCTCGGTGGACATCGGCCTGCAGGCCATGTCCGCCTTGATGTATCGCGGCCACAAGGTCCTGTTCATCTGCTATGACAATGAATCCTATGCCAATACCGGGATCCAGATCTCACCTACCACGCCTTACGGCGCCCAGACGACCTTCACGCCTCCGGGCAAAATGATCCCCGAAGCCAATGTGCTGTTCCCCAAAAACCCGCCGCAGCTGGTTATCGGCGGGCATCCAGCGGTGAAATATGTGTCGACCACCTCGGTGGCTTATCCCCTGGACCTGATGAACAAGGTGAGGAAGGCCCTGAGCCAGGAAGGCCCGACCTTTATGCACATGCTGACTCCCTGCCCCAAGGGCTGGCAGTTTGATGAGAAGCTCACCATGGAGATGGGCAAACTGGCGGTGGAGACCGGCATGTGGTCCCTCTACGAGTGGGAGGACGGGGAATACAAATACACCCATGTACCCAAAAAGTACAAGCCGGTGGGCGAATACATGAAGCACCAGGGGCGTTTTGCCCATCTGAAGGCAGAGCATATCGCCAAGATGCAGGCTTTCGTGGATCAAAAGATCGCCAATGTCAAGGCTACTGCTAAACCAGTAGAGGCGGCTCCCCCGGTGACTACTTAGGAGAACCGGCTTATCCAAACAGGTGCAGGGTCTTCACCGACCCTGCACCGCGATCCCGGCAGGGAGGATCAATTCATGAGTGCCCAGGCTGATTCTGAATCTAAGGAGACTTACAGGTCTTTAACCAGCAAACCATGGATCCAGTTGGTGGCTGGGGTAGTTGGCATGATGATGATCTCCAGCCTCCAATATGCGTGGACGCTGTTTGTCCCCTCATTTACGCAAACCTTTAAGTGGTCCCTTCCGGCCGTGCAACTGGCCTTTACCCTGTTTATCATTTTTATGACCTATTCGGCGCCGCTCACCGGCTATCTGTTAGACCGGTTCGGCACCCGCCTCTTCTTCACCCTGGCCGCCTTCTGTGTGGGCATCGGCTGGGGGGCCTTGGGGTTGGCCAAGTCGTTGTCTGCGCTCTATTGCTTCTATGGCCTGGCAGGCGTAGGAGCCAGTTTTGTTTATACCGGCGGCATAGCTACCGCCCTCAAATGGTATCCCCAAAAAAGAGGCTTGGCCTCCGGTGTGATGGCGGCTGGTTTCGGCGCAGGTGCGGCGCCCTTCATCCCTTTGTTCGGGTATCTCTTGGCAAGCTACGGTTATGGGATCACTTTTCTGTGGACGGGAATAGGTTTCGGCGTCATTCTCCTCGTTGTGGCGCAAGTCCTCCATTTTCCTTCCGAGGCTCTAACCGCCAGCGTATCTGCCTCGCCGTCTGCTGCTCCCAAGGTACAAGAGCGCGGTCTCACTCCCATGGAGATGTTGAAGAGCCCCCAATTTTACTTAATATACGTAATCTTTGTAGCCATGGCCTCCGGTTATTTGATGGTAACGGCCCAGGCCAAGCCCTTCGCCAAAGATTTGGGCATAGCCGCCAATATTGTTATCCTCGCCGTTACCCTGAACAGCATCGGCAATGGCCTGGGGCGTGTAGTGTGGGGCTTTCTCTCCGACAAGTTGGGACGTGAGAATGCCATGGTGATTGACTTTCTCATTTGCGCCGTGGCCGTGGCCTTGCTGCCGGTCCTGGGGCGCAACCCTATCTTCTTTGTGCTGTTGATCGTGGTGGCTATGTTCAGCTTCGGTCCAATTTTTGCCTTTTTCCCGCCCATCACCGCGGACCGCTTCGGCACCGCCTATCTGGCGACCAACTATGGCTTCCTTTACAGTGCCAAGGGCCTCGGCGGTATCGTCGGCGGAGTTATCGTTTCTTCCCTCATGATTTGGGTCGGCTGGACCTTCACCTTTTACGGTGCCGCCGCCCTGGCCGTGCTGGCGGCTTTGGGGGCGCTCATCTTGAAGTATGTCTCCAAGCCGGATTTGGGGAAAGCTATTGCCCCCGCGGGGAAGCAGTCTTTTTCCTGAAGGGCGCCGTCCAATGAGATTCTTACTTGCTGGTGGAGCGGGAGCAGTGGGCCGGGGCCTCACCTCAGCCTGGTTAGGAATGAGCCCTGAGGTGAGGGTTCTCGACACCCGCACCGAAGGCTGCCCCCGCCCAGGTCAGAAAAACCTGGAACTGATCCCGGGGAAGGTGGCAGATCCCTCTCACACCTGCAGCTTTTGAGGCCTTGGGGATAAGACTCTGGTTCTGGCAAGTAACTATGATGCCAAGGAAAGCGACGGGCCTCTCCAGTTTTCATGGATAGGTCTGCCGGGTCGGCATGATCAAAATCTCCTGGGGGTTGACATTGGCTGGCTGGGCGAAGGCATAGACCAGGACATTGGCAATGTCCTCGGGCTTGAGGGCGGCGAGCTGGTCGCGGCGGGCCTTCAACTCCCCTTTGGGAATGTTGTAACCCCAATTGGTGTAAACCGCCCCGGGCTCGATGAGCGAAACCCGGATGCCCTCGGGGCCGAGTTCCTTCCGCAGGGCATCGTGCAGGCCGACCACCGCGAATTTGGTCGCATTGTAGACGGCAAATCCGGCAATGCCATGGCGCCCGCCCACGCTTGAAACCGTTGCGATCATCGCACCCGGGCGGCCGCGCATCAGGGGAATGGCCTTACGGGTGCAAAACAACACCCCATAGAGGTTGACATCGATAGTAGCCCGCCATTCCTCGGTTTTGCCTTCAACAAAGGAACCGCCATAGCCTATTCCGGCATTATTGAAGAGGAGGTCAAGGCCACCAAAGCGGTGCTGTACTTCGGCAAAAAGGCGCTCCACGGCAGCCTCATCGCCGACATCCGTGGGCAACGCCAGGGCCAACGAGCCCAGTTCCTGGGCCAGCGGCTGAAGACGATCGACTGAACGGGCCGCCAGGACCACCTGTACTCCCTCGGCCACCAGGGCTCGGGAAGCAGCTTCGCCGATCCCGCTCGATGCCCCGGTCACCACCGCCACCTTGCCGCTCAAATTGGTCAATTGCATGATCTTGGCCCCCTGGAAGTCCATCATGATGGCCCGGTTAAAATCCGGCTGGATCAACTCTTCAGGAAAGCATACCAGCTCACGTCAAGGTCTTTTTATCCTTCTTTTGCTTGGCGTATTTCTGCGGCTGGGCCGCGAACTGGTCCCGGCAAAGCTCCGAACAGAACCAGTAGGTTTCGTCTTCAAAGTCATATGCGAATTTGCCGTGCATGGTGGTCAGGTCAATACTGCACACCGGATCCACGTCGCATCGGGGCGTACTCTTTTCGGTCACGGATTATGCCCTCCTCAACATTTTTTTTTAAGTTAATTATCCGGAGCCTGGGCGTCAAGGCAGCGCCAGGAGCAGGCCACCGGTGAGGACGCCCGCGTCACCTATTGCTTAATCAGGGAAGTTGCTTGAATTACTTAGCTTTTTGCAGAGGTCCCTCGTCCGCTGGCTCAATCTTGCGAAGTCACTGACCTCCACCGCCGCCGCGGCCAGGGCTTCCTTGAGCCGCGGACTGAGAAGGGCGGTCAACTCTTGCCGGCGGCGGTAAGCCGGCAGTCCCGGGTCGGCGTAAAGCCCGGGATGGCTGTAAATCTCGGTGACCCCCGCCTGCAGCCGGGGAATCAGGTCCAGGAGATAGGTTTCGGTCATGCGGCCATGGTTTAACAGACCAAAGAGCCGGTCGTTATAAAAGAGCCCCGCGTCCTGGGCCTGGCGCCGCGCCCGGCGGCAGAGCAAGGCGAAGATGAGCCCCTGCGCCAGCTTGGGAAAGGGATGGTCCGGGGCCAGGGCCAGGGTGGTGCGCCAGTCCTCCCGGGCCAGACGCACCGCGGGGATAGAGTATTCCCGGGCCAGCTCCACCACCAGGGGAAAAATTCTCGGGTGCAGGTGCAGGTTGAGGTGGCTGTTCAGGTGCCAGGGGGAGAGGCCCAGCCGCAGCACCGCCTCGATCTGGGCCGCCAATTCCCGGCGGATTTCCGGCAGGAGCCGCGGATAAAAGAAATAGCGCCAGCCCACCGCCACGGGCCGGTTGCCGAAATGACCCCGGGCGTCCACCAGATGAGGAATTTTTTCGGGGGGCGAAATGGCCCGGCCTTTGATGAGGGTGAGATGCACCCCCAGGCAGAGGCCGGGAAGCTCCCGGGCCAGGCGAACGGCCGCCTCCACTTGTGGCCCAGCCGCCATCAGGCTGGCGCAGCGGAGCAGCCCCTGGCGGTGTGCCAGGGCCACCGCGCCGTTCACGGCCTCGGATAAGCCAAAATCATCCGCGCTGAAGATAACGGTGCGGCCGGTGCAGCCCCCTCGAGAGGGGGAGGCCAGGGACCCGCAGCCGCCGGCCCTTGCCGCCGCCCTCCCCTCCCCCGCGGCCTTCACCCCCGCACCCAATGGCGGCCCTCCAGCAAGGCGGCCACGCCCACCATGCGGCTCAGGGTTCCTTAGCCGTTATCGGCAACTATCCCCAGCCTCCACCTCGGCCTCCGGGCACTGGCGCCGCCGGAACATGAAGCTTAAAAACTGCCGGCCTTCCTTGAGCAGCCGCCGCCGTTCCCCGGAATCCCGCAGCATCACCAGGGCCGTCCGGCCCATGTAGCTGGGGCGAAAGTAAAAGCGGCGGTAAAACTTGGGCACCGCCGCGAAGATCTCCGCCGCCGACAGACCCGGATAATCCACCACGCACTGTTGATACCCAGTCGTGCCTTGCACCTGGGCCTCGTCCCGCAAATATCCGCGCTCCCGGCAAAAGTCGTAAAACTCGGTGCCCGGATAGGGAGTGGCCAGGGAAACCTGGATGGTGTCCGGGTCCAGCTCACAGGCAAATCGCGTGGAGGCCTCCAGGCTGGCCCGGGTTTCCCCCGGCAGGCCCACCATGAAGGTGCCGTGCACCTGAATGCCCAATTCCCGGCACCACTTGACCAGGCGGCGTCCCAGGTCCAGGGTGGCGCCCTTGCGAATGTTTTTTAAGACCTGGGGGTCGCCGGTCTCGAAACCCACCACCAGCAGCCGCAGCCCCCCCTCCTTCATGGCCTTTAGGGTCTCGTAGGAAGTGGTGACCCGGGCGGTGGTGGACCAGAGAAAGTTTTTGAGGCCGCGGAATTCACGGCTCAGGCTGCGGGCCCGTTCGCCGTTGGCGGTGAAGGTATCATCGTCGAAAAAGATCTCCGCGGCCTGGGGGAACAACTCCAGGCTGCGGCGCACTTCCGCCACCACGTTGGCCACGCTCCTGACCCGGTAGCGCCGGCCGGTGAAGGTCTGGGGCCAGAGGCAGTAAACGCAATGGCTCGGGCAGCCCCGGCCGGTATAAAAGGAGACGTACGGGTAGCGCAGATAGGGAATCTGATAGTTTTCCATCCTCAGATCCCGGTGATAGATTTCGGTGACCATGGGCAGGGCGTCCAGGTCTTCGAGGTAGGGCCGATCCGGGTTGTGATGAATGGCATCGCCCTGCCGGTAGCTGACCCCCTGGATTTCCTGCCAGGGACGTCCCTGGGCGATCTCCGCCAGCGCATAGTCGAATTCCCGGCGGGCCACGAAATCCACCTGGGGGCCGGCGGACAACGATTCCTGGGCCAGGATGCTCACCTGGGGCCCCACCAGGCCTACCAGCAAATGCGGGTTTTTCTCTTTGAGGAGGGTAACCGTTTTCAGATCGTGCCGAAAAGAGGCGCTGGAGGTGAAGAGCACCGCCAATTCGAAATCGCTGCCCAGGGACGCCACCTGAGCCACCGTCAGGTTTTCCGGCGGGGCGTCCACTACCCGGCTCTCGGGAATGAGTCCGGCCGGGTAACAGAGCCAGGTGGGATACCAAAAGGAGGTGACCTCCCGGGTGGCCTGGTAGCGCGAACCGGCGCCGCCATCAAAATCCTGGAATGACGGCGGGTTGAGCAAAAGGGTGCGTTTCATAGATTAATCCTTGAGGAGCTTCGATCTGTGATCCGGGGAGGAACCTGGCAGCGAGCGCCGCCCCCCATAAGCAGGTGGTTATGATTGTTGAATATTATCCGAGATGCGCGGTCTTGTCCAGGAAATAGCGGGCCGGTGTCCAGGCGGGGGCGTCCCCAGTCATCGGTCCGTTTCATAATCGGGCTGACATAAGATTAAAATTAGGGGGCCTGGCCCCAAAAAAAGCGTTCCCAAACCGGAGCTTGGAAACGTGAAACTGGCAATTCATTGAATAATATTCTTTTCGAAAGAAAACTGACCAAAAATTGCAGGTTTACAGAGTGGTGAGGCCCTCCCGGATGGCGTACTTGGTGAGTTCCGCCACGCTGTGCATCTTAAGTTTTTGCATCATTTGCTGCCGGTGGGTTTCCACGGTCTTGACGCTTACGTGGAGGCATTCGGCTATTTGATTGGTGGACTTGCCTTCGGCCATCAACTGCAGCACCTCTCGCTCACGGTTGCTGAGAACGGAGAAGGCCGAGACCTCCGAGCCCAGCGGCGTCTGCACATAATCCTTCACCACGATGTCGGCGATCCCCGGGCTGAGAAAAGTCTTGTGGGCCATCACCACCCGAATGGCCCGCACCAACTCCTCGCTGGCGCAATCCTTCAGGAGATAACCGGAGGCCCCGGCTTTGAGCATATTGGCCACAAAACGCCGGTCGGCGTACATGGAAAGGGCGATTACCTTCATCTTGGGCATTTCGGAGATGATTTGCCGGGTAGCTTCAATGCCATTCAGATCCGGCATGGCCACATCCATAATGATCACATCGGCATGGCAATCCCGGGCCAGCCGCACCGTGTTCCGGCCATTCTCGGCTTCGGCCACCACCTCCAGGTCCGATTCCCTTTCCAGCAAGGTGCGCAGTCCCTGGCGGACGATCTGGTGATCGTCGGCAATGAGAACTTTGATAGCCATGCCACCATCCCCCCGCCTTGAAGTTAATAGTTAAGTGGCGCCACCAGAGTCAACCGGCTCCCTTGGCCCGGCTCAAATTCCACCTCCAGACGCCCGCCCAGATACTGCAAACGCTCCCGGATGCCGAAGAGCCCCAGGCCGTTGGGAGAGATCAGGGGCGACCCGGCCCTCGGGTCCCATCCGACCCCGTCATTTTCGATGCTTACCTGCACCTCCGCAAGGCTCCGCCTGATGAGAACCAAAATATTTTTGGCCTTGCCCTCCTTGACTACCTTCAGCAGCAGTTCCCGCACCAGATGAAAGAGGAGAATCCGGCTATCATCGTTCAGGGGCTTGGGGCTTTGATCAGCGGTCACCTTCAGGTGAATGCCGCTTTGCTCCTGGATTAGCTCCGCCAGCCACTCCACTGCGGCCTCAAAACCCAGGTCGTAAAGGATGGGCGGGCTGAGTTCGAAGGTCAGGGATCTGGTGTACCGGATAGTCTGATCGAGGAGTTGGCGGATCTCGTCCATGGCCCCGCTCAGACCGGCGGGGGCCGCTTCCCGGAAGGCTCCCAGTTTGATTTGCGCCAGGGCCAGGATCTGTCCCACCTGGTCGTGGAGCTCGGTGGCCAGGCGCCGCCGTTCCTGCTCTTCAGCCAGGGATAACTGCAAGGCCATGGAGCGGAGCTTCCCCCGGTAGTCGTGAATCTCGGCTTCCACTTGTTTCTGCTCGCTAATATCCTCCAGCATGGCGATGACCAGCGGCACCTCGCCGGCAGCGGAAAACGAGAGCCACAGGCGGCCCCAGGACAACTGGCCATTTTTCCGCCGATAGTGACCCTCGACCTGACAGGCCTGGTGAACCCCGTCAGCCAGTCCTTTGAAAAGCTCGCGGCAGCTGCTGGCCTCTCCGGTCAGGATGAATTCGTTAAACTCTTGATGGCGCAGTTCGTCCTGACCATACCCCAGCAGTTCCTGCAAGGTGGGATTGCTCGCCACTATCCGCCAATTTTCGTCCAACAGGGCGATACCCAGGGGAGACTTCTCAAAAATCGTGCGAAAACGGGCTTCACTATCCCGTATCAGGTATAAATAGTCCTGAATGGCCAGGTCGGGAATGCCTTGGCTGAGAAAAATCTTCCGGGCCTGGACCACCCGGATGGCCACGACCAACTCTTCAAAGACCCTCTCTTTGAGGAGGTAGCCGAAGGCCCCTGCCTTGAGAACCTCCGCTACGAATCTACGGTCGCCGTGCAGGGACAGGCCGATCACCTTGGCCAGGGGGGCGGCGGCCGCCATCCGCCGCACCGCCTCCAGGCCAGGCAAATCGGCGCCGGCCAGGTCCAGGATGACCACGTCCGGATTAACCTCCTGCGCCAAACCCAGCGCCGCTTCTCCGGTGCCGACTTCCGCCGCTACCTGGAAGTCCGGTTCCTGGTCCAAAAGGGCCCGCAATTCCTGGCGGACGGTATGGTGGTCATCGGCAAGGAGGATTCTGATGGCCATGGTTTCCCTGAAAAAAAACGCAATTATTCTTGGACAATTGTAACCTGCATAATCCCAAAAAAAAAGGTCTCCACGGGAGGGACCTGGTATCTTCCTTTTCCCGGGGCTAACCAGCAATCATTGCCTTCAAGTCAACAAGTTTCTCCTGGCCCGTCAGGCCCCTCAGCGCTCAACCCTTGACACTGCTCAAAGCATGAATAGTATTAATGACCGCCGGTCCTATGACTATGATCATGATCGCGGGGAAAATGAACAGGAGCAAAGGGATCATGATCTTTACCGGCAACTTGCCAGCCCTTTCCTCGGCTTGCTGGGCCCGCTGTACCCGGAGAAAATCGGAATGGACCCGCAGCGCCTGGGCAATACTGGTCCCCATCTTATCCGATTGGATCATGATGCCCACCAGGGACTTGACGGTTTGGGCCCCGGTGCGCTCCCCAAAATTCTTTAGGGCCAATTCCCGGGAAATCCCGGTGCGCAGCTCGGCGTTGGTGAGGTGCAGTTCGTGGTACAGTTCCAAGGAGATGTTGCGGACCTCATCGGATACCCGGTGGAGGGCGGACTGCAACGACAGTCCGCCCTCCACGCAGACAATGAGCAGATCCAGGACGTCCGGCAAGCCCCGGTCGAGGCGCTCCTGGCGCCGGGCGATCATGGCCTTCAGGATATAGGGCGGCACATAGAAACCGGTGGCAGCCAGCAACAGGCAATACATAAGATTGCCGTTAGCCATCACGCCGGCCATGGCATTGGCTAAGAGATACGGCAAGGCCAGGAGGAAGGGGGCCAGGACCCGGATCCCTAAAAAGATGGTAGGAGCCTTGGGATTACGATAACCGGCCTGGATCAAGGAGAACCGGAGTTTGGAGGTTTCCTCCTTATCCTTCATGGCATACTTGCCGAAGGAGGAGATCCAATCCAGGAAACGTTTCTTCAGGTTGGCGCCGCCGCCCCCTGGATAAAGGGACATGGATGCGGTGGTGGGGGTCTTTTTGAACCTGTCCCGCACCATCCGGCGGCTCCCGGCGTAATGCAGGATGCCATAAATGAAAAACGTCCCGGTGAGAAAACAAGCACCCCAGATGAGCCAATCGAGCCCTTCCATGAGCCCCCTCCTCTAAATCTTGATGGATACCATCTTTTTCATCACCCACGCCCCGATACCCATGCTGCAGATCGCCGCACTCAACATCGATTTGCCTAAGGGGTCAGAGAACAAGATCATGATGTAATTGCGGTTCATGAAGTAAAGCCCCAGGAAGGTTACCACGGGCAAGCCCATCAGGACCAGCGCCGAAAACCGGCCTTCGGCGGTGAGGGTTTGAACCTTGCCCTTCAATTGCATGCGCTGCCGAATCAGGGTGCCGATGTTTTCTAAAATCTCCGCCAGATTGCCCCCGCTCTCGTTTTGGACCAGGACCGCGGTGACGAAGAAGCGCAGGTCCTGGCTGGCCACCCGTTCACCCATGCGGCGCAGCGCCTGGGGCACACTCAGTCCCAAACGCTGCTCTTCATAGGTGATGCGCATCTCCTTCCCCAGGGGCGGCTGAATCTCCTGGGCCACCAACTCCATGGTGGCCGGCAGGGTGTGGCCGGCCCGGAGGGATCGGGCCAGGAGTTCCATGGCCTCCGGCATCTGGTTTTCGAATTGCGCGGTCTTGCGCCGCTTTTTCCAGCGCAGGACAAAGATGGGCAGCCAACCCATGACCCCTACCGCGACCCAGATCCAGATACCCGACAGAAACCTGCCGCCCAAGACAAAGCCAATGGCCCCCATGAGGGCCACCACCAGGATAAAGACCCCGGGGGGAATATAGAGATCCGCCTGAATGAGCTGGCGCTCCAGGTTGTCCACCCTGCCCCAGCCCGTCAGCCGCCCCATCAATGATGTCACCGGACTATTCCGGTCCTTGGACTCCTGGTAGTCCTTGAAGATCTTGGCCCGTAACTCCTCCTCGCGCTTCTGTTGACGCATCCGCTTCTTGAGCTGGCTCCGCTTCAGGTAGGGCTCCATTACCAGCTGATTGATGACGGTGGTCAGCAGACAAGCCGCCACAAAGACCCCCAGGAGTCCCAGAACGTACATGAAATCCATGCCGCCCATGTTCAAATGTCTCAAACGATCCATCGCTCTTCTCCCGTTGGAGTCGTCATATCTTTAATCCAGGCCCCGGCTGGGGGGTTTGAAGATGCCGTCCATGAGCGGCACGCCGAAGAGCCGGCAACGGTCGGCGAAGCGGGGACGCACCCCGGTGGCCACATAACGCCCCGTGATCATCCCATCCAGGTTCATGCCGTGGCGTTCGAAGACGAAGATATCTTGCATGCTGATCACATCACCCTCCATCCCGGTGATTTCCGAGAAGGACACCATGCGGCGGCAGCCGTCACTGTGGCGCACCAACTGGATGATTACGTTGATGGAGGAAGAGACCATCTGTCGCATGGCCTTTTCCTGGATGGTGATGCCCGAGAGGGAAATCATGGTTTCCAGCCGCAGCAGGGCATCCCGGGAGGTGTTGGCGTGAATGGTGGTCATGGACCCCTCGTGGCCGGTGTTCATGGCCTGGAGCATATCGATAACCTCGGGGCCCCGCACCTCGCCGACCACCACCCGATCCGGCCGCATCCGCAGGCAGTTGCGCACCAGGTCCCGCGCGGTGATCTCCCCTTTGCCCTCCACGTTAGGCGGTCGGGTCTCCAGGCGGCACACGTGTTCCTGCTGCAACTGAAGTTCGGCAGAGTCTTCTATGGTGATAATGCGCTCATTGGCCGGGATGAAGCCGGAGAGGATGTTCAACAAGGTGGTCTTGCCGGCCCCGGTGCCCCCGGAGATGAGGGCGTTCAGTTTGGCCACCGATACAGCCTTCAGGACCTCCGCGATTTGCGCGGTGAGGCTGCCTTTCTCTATCAGGTCCTCCAGAGTGGGGCGCTGCACGGAAAACCGCCGGATACAAAGCATGGGCCCGTCCAGGGCCAGAGGCGGGATGATGGCGTTGACCCGGGAGCCGTCGGGCAACCGGGCATCCACCATGGGAATGGACTCATCGATGCGGCGCCCCACGTTGCTGACGATCTTATTGATGATTTTCAAGAGGTGCTCATTATCCTGGAACTGGATATCCGTCAGTTCCAGACGGCCACGCCTTTCGACGTACACCTGATTGTGGCGGTTTACCAGGATATCCGAAATGGTCGGGTCGGCCAACAGAGGTTCCAGGGGACCCAGACCGAGGATCTCGAACTCCAGTTCCCGGTTCAAGCGGGTCTTTTCCGCCAGGTTTAGAGGCTCTTCTTCCTCCTCTAAAAGGGACGCCAGGGCTTGCCGGATTTCCCGGGCCCGAAGGCTTTCCTCCAATTCCTCCAGGGCGCTCAGGTCCAAACGCTCCAACAGCAGGTGGTGAATCCGCTTCTTCACCTGGTAAAGCCGGGTTTCCCGAACCTTCTCCTTCTTGAAGAGGGGCGCCGCCTGTGGCTCTCGATCTTCCTGGACCGGCTGCGGCGAAACCGCACTCAGCCCCTTCGCCCTAGCCGTCACCGGACCCCTTTTTTCCTTCTTGTAATCCAGCCAACTCATGCAGAATCACCTCCACTAAAACAACCAGAACTTGCGCTTGGGCTCGGCAACGGCGCACACCGCGTCCTGTTCCATCTCCGCCGGCATTTCCAGCTTCACCTGTTCCGCCAGGGCCTTCAGGTCGCGCCACAGCTTGGAGCGCCGCCCGCTGACCCCTAAAGGCGCTCCCCGGTTCAAGACCTCCACCATCACCGAGTAATCGCTGGACAGGGTGGCGAACACCTTCTGCAGCACTATCTGTTCCAGATCCCGCAGCACCAAACCGCTGCTCCGATCAAAACGGTTGATCACCAGCTTGATTTTTCGCCGCTCCTGCTGATCTTCCAGAAGCGCCGGCCACAACCGCTTCAGGTTGCGCAAATCCGGAACGGTGAGACCGGTGAGCATCACCACCAGGTCGGCATCCAGGATCACCTGGAGAAAGAACTCATCCAGCCAGTGGCTCAGATCGACTATGGTGTATTGGTAAAGTTGGCGCAAGACCGCGAAGATTTTCCCCAGGGACTCGATCTCGATGTTTTCCTGCTCCCGAAAATCCGGACAACCATGGAGCACGAACAGGTTATCCCCAAAAGGCTGCATCGCCCTCAGGATGAAAGACTGATCCAGTTCATGCAGATTCTGACACAAATCCAGAATGTTATAGGAGGGCTCCAGGTCCAGGAAATTCGCCACGTCCGGGAAGGGCCGGCCCAGGTCCACCAGGGCCAGAGGCTCCGGAGCCAGCTCGGCCATGGCCACCGCCAGGTTGACGGCCACCGTGGTGGCCCCCGCCCCGCCCTTGTGCCCGGTGACCACGATCAACTTCCCCTGGGGGCGATCCCCGGAGCTTTGCCGTTTTTTGGTTTGCCACACCCGGCTGATCGCGGCTTCCAGATCGTCGTGGGTCAGGGGCATCGGCAGAAACTCCCTGATCCCTACCTGCATGATACGGATCAGGAATTCCGGTTCCAGGGTATGGGAACACAACAACACCGGGGTCTGCGGCATCTCCTGGGGCAGGCGCTCCAGCCAAGGCGGCACGTGACTCTGTCCATCCATCTCCACCAGCACCACGTCAGGTCTGGCGTTACCGCTGAGCTGGCGGCAATAACGCTCCGGGTCGCAAGTCTGTTCCAACAATTTCAGTTGGGGAAGACTTTCCACAGCCTCCTGGATCTCCGGATGCTCGACTCCGGTCCCGAACAGCACTGAAATGGTCAAGCTATCAGACTTCACCGGTCACTCCCACGGCGTCGGCCGTCGCGTTTTGCCATGCCGGTGGGTACTGCCCACCAATTCCTTCATTGCCGCGTCTTAACTGACATCCAGCTAGAGGGTGAACTTGCTGCGCTCACACCCCTTGATTATTTCCACGCATCTCTCTGGTTTGTCCTCCTTCTGGGGTGTGGACACATCCGGCGTTTTCATCGTGCCGGTAAACAGATTCGAGCTGGCCACTCCGCTGGTTTCCACGTTGGTCTTATTGTTGCCGCCTCGCAGGGCCAGACGAATCTTCCCTTCGTTACTGGCCAGATTCAGGATCTCGGTCTGCTCCGGGGTCAATTCCAGGGTGACGGCATTCACCACCGTGGGCTTGTCTTCCCCCGTTTGCTGCCAGATCTGGCCGATGCTCAGGACCGTGATGTCTTGCAGGATGACCTTGGAATAGTTCTCATCGCCTTTCATCTTCATATCCGCCAGGACGTCCACCCGGTCCCGGGGATGGAGGAAGCCGGCAACTCCGGTGACGTCATCGACCCGGACCGTCAGGGCCCTCTTGCTCTCGTTCAACAGGCTGCTCAAGCCGGCGGTGGTGCCCACCGGGGCCAGCTTGCTGAACAGGATGGGCTCCCCAGTGGAAATGGGAAAGCTGACCACCCGGCCCTCCACCTGGTTTAGGGCAGAGGCGCACTGGGGCGGAATCAGCTCCTTGGGCCAGGAAACCAGCTTGAGGGAACCGGCGGCCAGGGCGGTGCCGGGAGCTATGTCGCCGGTGGCTACCGCCACCATGTCGGTGGGCGCCGGGGCCGCGACCTGGGTCTTATTGACCACATAACGATGAATGCCAAAGGTAGTTAACAGACCGACCACCACCGCGACGGCCATATAAGTCATTCCCTTGGGTAGGTTTGCCATAGCGCTCACTCACTTTTCATGGTTGATGTAACTGCGAACTCCACTGCGCCACCCCTTCGCTTCCAAGCTCTGTGCGGCTCTCACCTCAGGGTTCGGTTCAGGTCCCCTCAAATGCAAGCAAACCATCCGCAGGCGGCTCGCAGGCCGGCCCCGGCCTCATCATGGCCCAGTGCCTGGTTTCTACCGCCTCCTGCAAGAATTGGGGGGCCCATGGGCCCCCCGTTAGTTGAGTTCGGGCCCAACCGGCACCCGGCGCCGATCAGGGTGGCAGCATTATCGAACTCGCTGCTCAGGTTGGTCCACAAAGTACCTCTCCAGGAGCAAACCCCTTTACAGGGTTTAGGCCCCTGGAGGTCTAGATTAAACATCAACTGGCGTTGGCTACACCGGTGCCGGCCGTAGTGAACGTACCACTCAGGGTGGTGCCCAGAGCGGCCACCGAGGCGATAATCACCACGGCGATCAGGGCCACCAGCAGGCCATACTCCACGGCGGCGGCGCCGGAATCGTCCTTGAAGAAATTTACGAGCTTTGCCATGGTTCTCTCCCTAATTTTGGTGCTTTCCTCAGGTTGGTCGACAAAGTACCTCTCCAGGAGCAAACCCCCTTAGGGGGTTTAGGCCACTGGAGGTCTAGATTAAACATCAACTGGCGTTGGCTACACCGGTGTCGACCGTAGTGAACTTAGTGCTCAGGGTGGTGCCCAGAGCGGCCACCGAAGCAATAATCACCACGGCGATCAGGGCCACCAGCAGGCCATACTCCACGGCCGCGGCGCCGGATTCGTCCTTGAAGAAATTTCTCATCCTTTCCATGATTCTCTCCTTATTTGGTGTTTTCCTCAGGTTGGAGGTCTGGATTAAACATTAACTGGCGGCGGCGATCTGCGCGGAGACCGTCTGGAACTTACCGCTCAGGGTGGTCCCCAGGGTGGTCACTGCACCGATGATCACAACGGCGATCAGGGCCACTAACAGGCCATACTCCACGGCCGCGGCGCCGGATTCGTCCTTGAAGAAATTTCTCAGCTTTTCCATGGTTCTCTCCTTTTGGGTATTTTGAAGTAACTGAAAGGTTAGCATGGCGAATTCAGTTCCGGTTTCTGCCTCGGCTTCCGTTAGCGATTTGTTTGATCAGTCCTCTCTTTTTGATGGATTTGCAGATACTTTTTGGTTCTGGATGGTAATATGGGTTAGCGGCGATAAAAGATAAATCAGGGTTTCCCTGGTATTTGCCTTCGATAACCATGAATTTGCGACAGGGGAATGCGGTAATCCGATAAAGAGGGGGGGGCCGTGTAGGGCGGGCACCGCAGGGTGGGCACTGCCCACCAATTTCTTAATGCCCTTGTAGGGTGGGCACTGCCCACCAATTCCTCAAAATGCTGGTCATTTTCGGGCTGGGGGAAAAGGGAAATAGGGTGATAGAGCTAAATTACTGTCGTCATTGATAACCAATTGGAAAAGGCCACTGCAAGACCCCGGGCTGCCCAAAAAGGTCATTCTGAGTGAAACGAATAATCTCGTATTTTTAGTGAGTTGAGATCCTTCGCTTCGGTCAGGATGACACTGAAATCAGATTTGGCAATAGCTTCGAGGCAAATGGTTTTGGTGGCAGACCTATCATTCCAGCAGGATGCCAAAATGCTTAAACTTTTTCTTGCATTTAAAGGTCTAAAGTGGCATCCCCAGGGAGGCAACCGCGATCAGAGTTTTTCTGGGAGGGGCTTAGATAAAAGCAGCGGCTGTGTGCTGCATCTTAATGACTGGGCAAGCATGCGGGTTACAGGTGAGTTAAGCGGCCTAAATTTGAACGACAGCCGACGGCTAATGGTTTAAGTGCAACTCATGAACCACAAATAATGATCTGCTCCAGGGTCAGATGAATTTCCCCCAGAATCCCGTTCGCAACCATTTTTGGGATGGAATGTAATTTAATAATTTAAATTCAGTAGCAACTGCGGCAATGGGCTCCCCCACCTGGACAATATCGGCCTCATCAATCGTACCGAGGACAAATTCAGCCCTCTTGAGATAACCGACTCTATAAGGGTTGATCTTCATGACCCGCGCACAAGTGGCGTCCACTGCCGGGAGGTTGCGGCCCATGACTAGCACCCCCGCGGGTTTAGGGTCTCCCATAATGGGACCATCTCCCTCCATGCCCACGATCCCGTCCACGATAGCCAGCTGCGGGCGTAAAGTCGCCGTGATATCCAAGATGGCCTCCTCGATACCGGCATAATGGAGAACATTTTTGGGCCACCCATAATAAAGTCCGGGCATGAAACCAAATAAATTTTTCATAGAAAGGGTGATACCCGCCCAATGATGGGTCTTGAGCTTGGCCAGGGAGACGATCAAGTCCACTTGATGGAGAATTGCCGGGAAAGTGAGACTGGTCAAACTGCTAAACTTTCCTGCATTCGGCATGCTATAAGCATCCTGGTAATTTAGATCAATAAAGGGAATCCGGTCTTCCCAGAGCACTTCAGCTAAACCGGACTCCTCCAAGACGCGTAAGGTATCGCGGCAATGTCCCGGGCCCTCAGCGACCATGACCCGGGAGGCGCCGAACTTAAGGAAGGCTTCGACGGCGCCGCGCACCACCAGGGGATGGGTATTGATCTGGATGCTGGCGGGGTTGCTCTCTACGAGATTCGGTTTCAATAAAATCCGTTTGCCCTTGATTTCCTGAGGAGAGATCCCCAGGTGGGCTAATCCTTCGCAAATCACTGTGGCAATGTCAGCCTGATAGCCTGGGACTTTGGCAATAAAAGTCTGAGCCTGCCATCTGGTTCTTAAAATCTTTCTCCAAAGGAAATGACCGGAAGCAGCCAGAATGGCACCCCCGGCACAAGCCCCCAGGAATTCGCGGCGAGTAAAACCCATGAGTTTTCTATCCTCTGCGGTGCAACCCTTTATGGGGCCAGGCTGTATAAACTTTCAATGCCCCCGGATAAACGGCAAGCCAGGATAAATAAAGAGAGGGAACCTGTGTCATAACCCCCAAACCGCGCTTGCCACCCCCAGCATTCGGAAAGCCAGGTGGTGGCGGCCGCCGGGCGCTCGCCCCAGGCGCCCAAACCCAAGATCCCCCACGACAAGGCAATGGGAGTCCGCAAATTTCCCACCACACCTTTGAGATAATCTAAACTCGTTTCCAGGTTCGATCTCGCAGTCAAACCCTTAAGGGCATCGAGCGCCAAGCCGGTATTCTCCGGCATTGGTCTTAATTCCGTACCGAACACGCTGATATTACCATAATTCCATCCCCCCTGCGGCAGTTGCCGGTTCAGAAGCAGGCGCGTGGCCTCCACAACGCGTGGATGGTTACTATGGCCGGTAACCTTCAGGGCGATAACCCCCAGGGCAGTGGGGTCAATCCAGGAATAGGTATCCATTACCCAAGGCCAACCCTTAAGAGTGACGTCTTCGGCGACAGGTGACTGCTCTTGTTCCTGCAGACCCATACCGGAGTGAGCCAGCAGAAAATCCACCGCCCGGGCCAAACTGTCTTGATGAGGTGGTGATTGGAGCCAGGCGAGGATGGCCAATTGCGTCGGCCAGTAGACTTCAGGATGGGAGGGAGAAATACAGACTCGCCCATCCGCTAGTTGCCCGGAAGCTAAACGGGAACGCGCCCGACTAATAATTTCCGGGTCAAAACCGCAAGCACTCAGAGCTAGTATTGCCCAGGCCGTGGCATCAGTTCGATAATCGCCGTTATCGGTATTCGCAAAGCCACCTGCGGCCAGGGATCGCTTCCGCAAAAGGCTAATACTGTCGGAAACCAAAGGATCAATCATAAAAAGTTAAATATTAAGATAATTAACCGGGATTATGCAGCAGCCTTGGCCACCGCAATCCAAAAAAGATCTTGGGGACCTCTTGCCTGGAAAAAAATCCCCCCAAGTTTCTGTTCTTGAAGCCGACTCCTCCCATTGATACCATGGTAACACAAGTTTCCTTGAAAAAATACTTTTTCCCTGAATTTTGGGCATATCTAACCCTCAGAACCAAGATACCTTACTGCTGTGGAGCTTAAGGACCCCAGGCCAGCACCGTCCGATAATGGTGCGCTAAAGGAAAAGCCGAGGCCACCTGGACATACCACCTCCGGGCGTAGTAAGAAACGCTGGCCCCCACTTTGATCATACGCTTGCTCAACCAGTCCAAGGACCGCTTAACTTCTTCGCCCCAGATATATAACTTTATTATATCAAATGGTTATGCTGGTTTCCATCTTTTCCTGCGGATTAGTTAAAGTAAAAATCTATTCCCCAAAATCAAAATCAAATTTCAGGTCGAGATTTTCCCCCCAATCATCCGGGTAAAGGTTCCGCCTGACAAATTTCCGGAAAATGAGGCGGCGCTTAATTTTTATAACTAATGCAAACAGATTTGCCGTATGCCGGCGTAGGGCTGGACCCAGGTGTCCGCCCCCCGAAGGGCAGTGAGATAAGATTCTGAGCGTCACTTTTCCTGACCCAGATCCAGGACTGCAATGCGCCAGTCCTGGCCAACGTACACCAGCTTGACCCAGTCAGGGTATCGCTGCTGCAAACCATCTAGAAGCCGGTCAATATCCTTTTCATCGAAGGCATACACGGGCATTTTCACCAAATATCTGACCTTGTAGGTCCTCTGGGTGCGCCTCAGGTCCTCCACCGTCCCAAAGGATAGCGCTGCCTCGCCATAAGGCATGAGCGGCGCCGGGGTGAGCTTAAAGGGCCTTAGGGAGACGCGCCCGGTATATCATCTATAGGCGTTTTCTCTTTAATTTTGCACTCGCCAAGATATTCCCTTTGATATTTATATCCGGTATTTGCCATCCACCAAGGTATGAACGGCGAACTCCAAGGTTCCCAGCATCAATTGATCTTCCAAAAAAACCTGCAAGAGAACTTTGTCGATAGTCATAGGTTTAATATCTGGCCATGGCTTATACGCTCCAAAAAGTTATTGGCAAAGATAGCACAGATCAATTATTTATTAAAGAATGTAATGTATTATAAGTGTTTTTGGGTTGAATTAAAGAAGATGGAATTTGGAAGGTAATGATCGGGCGAATACCTTTTTCGACAGCCTCAACAGTGAGCTGCTATGTTGTTTCCATATCATTATCAGTAGTTATAACGTAGTCTCAGCCAGCACCAGAGGCCCACCAGAGCCTGAACCACAATCCCCCAAAAAGAATAGATCAGACTGAAGGCCAACACTGCCGCAGCCCGGACTTCCGGGTTGGGAAGGGGAACATATGGGCTGAACAGAAAGACCAGAGCGGCCTGGGTGGTGCCCAAACCCACGGGAGTGATAGGCAGGGCACCGATGAGTAGCACTAGAGGCACCATCGCTACTCCCTGCGCCAGAGGGACGGCAATACCCCAAAGACGCAAAGCCCCCCAGTAGGTGAGGACCAGGAGCAGTACATGGGGGAGCCTCCCGCCGGCCGCGCACAAGTGACCGAGTAGACCAGTTTCCAAGAGAGGTGCCAGCAGTTGATAACTCTGCAAGCAGCGAGGCCGCAGCCAGATGATGGCCAGATACAGCACCATTCCGACTAACAGTCCGTAGCCCAGGGGAGAGAGGTTAAAGTGGGCCGTTCCTGGATAGCCACCTGCCAATAAGCCAAAGCTGGCCACTAACAGGAGTACCCCTATGTTGACAATCATCAAGAAGAGCATAGTACCCGCAGCCCGCATGGTCGCAACCCCTGAGCGCTGAAGGTAAAGGCCAAAGGCCCCCTGTCCCAAGGCGTAGTTGAGGATACCCAGGATGTAGGTAGCACCTCGGGCCAGAAAAATTAGGAAAAATCGCTGCCTGAAGCCCGTGATAGCCAGAGAAACTGAGGTGGCATAAGCGTCTGCTATTAAGATTATGAGCACCTGAAGGAGGGTATACGCTCCCAAGGAGAGCCAGGGGCCTGCCTCAAGCGCGTTGAATAATGCCCTGCGGGGGATTCGGGTGAACAAGAAGGCAAGGATGGTTAGCGCCACCAGCCAAGGCCACAATTTGGCAAAGACCCCTCTGGGGGCCGGGACGGAGCGTTCAAGCCCCAGGGAGGCTGATCCTTTGGGCTTAGGGAGTTTCATGGCGATGCTTGATGGGGTGGAGGCCAAACTGAGCCAGTTCTTCGGGCTTAACGGTATGGACTGTTCCCAGTGTTTTTAATTTGGCCAACTGATCCTCGTTTAAATAGGGAGCGAACAGGATCTTCGGATGATTGCGCAGGAAAGGGTCGTTTCGCACCAGCAACTGAGAAAACCACACCTCGGTGGGATCAATGACGGCAAAGGAGTACGGCAGGGACTGAATATACTGAGCCGATCTGGCAAAGGGCCGAATGAAGCTCTCGACTTGCAGGCAACGGAGGGGGAATTGGACCAGCACCGCCAGCGCGGTGCCCAGCACAAAGAGCCCCCAGGCTTTTCTGAGACCTAAACTCTCTTTGAGGAAAAACCAGCCGGCTACTGCCACTAGGACCAGGTTTCCCAGGACTCCGTAAAAGAAACGGTACCCCCAGCCCAACACCTGATCTACAGGGAAGAAGAAGAAAAAGCCGAAGGTCAGTAGACAGCCAAAAATTAGAGTCTTAAAGAAAGGGGCCAATTTCTGCCAATAAATGAAGGACAGGAGAACCGAGACCGTAAGCGCCAGGGACTGCCAGGCAAAGAGCATGGAGAGGTTCATCGGTTGAATCAAAAATTGGTAGAATCCAGGGAACTGGAAGGCGCTCATGTCGGAGCTTCTAAGAAAAACCAAGCGGGACCACCAAAGATACCACATTACGCAGCCGGCAGCGTAAACCGCCCCGAAGTACAGGGTGAGCCGCCAGTTTCTCCGCCAAACCAGGACCAGGAGAAAAGGGGCGACAAACAGGGCATGGACAAAGGGGTTGTGGAGGCCCAGGGCAAAAAACCCGATCCAGGGAGTCACCAAGTATCCCAGCCGATCACCGCGGCAATAGAAATAGAGCCAGGCCAGGTTGAAGCAGAGATGCGCCGGATAGGCGTAAGAGGTCATGGAGGTGATGAGAAACTGCGTGGAGGAAGCTAAAAGGATAACCGCAATAAATGGTGCCAGGGTCTCTTGGGGCCACAGCCGGCGGGCCACGGCGGCAATAAGCACGAGGCTCAATCCTCCCAGAGCTGGACCAGTCAAGGGTTCCACCCCTAGTGCCAGGAATCCGGTTCGCAGCAGGGAATATATCGGTAGGTAAGAACTGATCCAGGTCCCTTTCTGGGGGTTAAAAATTGCGAAAATCGGCGTCAGGGCTTCGCCGAACTCCCTCAATTGGGGGGGCAGGAGGGCCTTGACCTGGCCGGTCATAAAGATTTGCGCCTGAAACCGGGGCAGGAACTCGTCATTGCTCAGGGGAAAATTGTGTAATACCAGGAAGTTCCCTATCCAGGCCAGGAGCACCACGGCCGGGACCATCACCCACAACCAGGGAAATCTGGCCAACTGGTCGCGGCTGAGGGGAGCCGGCCAAACCGAAAGGAGCCGATCCCCCAACAGATATGGGCGTGCCAGCCACAAAGCCAGGAAAAGCAAGATGAACACCCCGGTCTCATTTCTGACATACAGGACATGGAAGGAGTTACCATAGAAATCGCGGCTCGATAGGCCAGCCTGCCAGACGAATAGGCTAAAAAGCAAACCCACAGCAAAAATGGCCATCCCCAGGTTAATGGCGATCCTAAGGGCTTCCGGGACATTCTTGTGATCACTCGGGGTTTTGGCCATGTACCTCGGTCTCAGGTCTTCTCTACCCTCGTCTCCAGTAGTACTTGTGGAGGCTGAGATAGTATTTGGCCCGGGTCGGCAACAGATGAGATTTTTGACCCAAGGCGAACCCAAGGGATCTGGCTGCCTCATGCAGGAAAAAATAGGGGATCCAAGCAGCCTTGTCCCGGTTTATCAAATATTTAATACCCTTCCTTAGGTGACTCAGTTCGTAAGAGACCATCCGCCTAAATGAGTCTCCGACTATTCCTCTCAATGAGCAACCGCTGTCAAAATTTCTTTGCAAGACATGCCTCAGCCCATAATTGTGAGAATGTATGACGGCCGCAGCCGGTTCGTAAATGATAGAAAAGCCTTCCTGTAACACTTCCTTAGCCCATTGTTGATCTTCGCTCATGATCAAGTTTTCATTAAAGGGTACTTGTTCCCAGACCTGGCGTTTAATGGCCGAGCAAACGTTCGAGAAGAAGATGGATTGAATGGTGGGATTACCTGATGAATCGTAATAGCGAGTTTGGGGTAATTCAGGATAAGTGGCCCACAAAAAAAATTGCTCTACAGGATTTGCAGAGGTATGAGGAAGCTGTCTCCCGTAAGCTGCAGCCATTGTAGAACAGGTCAATGGAGCAACGAGGCAGAGAAGAAAGTTGGGAGTGGTGGGAATTGCATCCTGGACCAGATAGACTATTATATCGCCTTTAGCCAGCTTGGCCCCAAGATTCCTCGTGCGGCCATGCCCAAACTCGGAGGGCAAAATCCGGTGAATCTGTATCTGGGGATAGCGTGCTGCATATTTCAGAGTTGAATCATGCGAGCCTGAATCGATAAGGATGATCTCCGCCTTGTCGATGCCCGTGCAAGCGAATAAGCTTTCCAATACTTCTTGGAAGAGATTACCTGCGTTCTTGGTGAGAATGATGATGGAGATTCCAGAGAAATCTCCGGAAGACTGCTTAGGGAGCGTTCTTTTCATTGACCCACGTCAGCCTCTCAGGAAGCAGTTTTCCTCTGGAAGGCCATCATAACAGTACCCCCCCTTCCGGTGACAGCCTCAAGCAAGGCCAAGGGCTGGATGCACCAGGTCCCCCCCGGGAGAGTAATTATAATACGAAGTTGATCAACTTCATTATAAACGTAACTGGATTAATCAATTGCATCTTTTAGAGTTATCCCCTTGCTTGGCAAATCGGCTTGCGTAATGGCAATTTGGAGGGGCCTTTTTTGACTACACCCCACAAGGGGGCCAGTTTCGGCTTGCTTGGTTCTGCTAACCAATCTCTTAGCTTTGCGAGAAAATCTTGAGCTACATTCTTGCAACGACTAAAGTGGGATACCGTGAAGGTTCTTGTCAGTACTTGGCAAAAATAGCTACAAAATGTATAGTCAAAAATGTGGTTGCCCCTTCCAACCACACCTCCTACATAAAAACCGTGAAAAGCGATTTCTTATCATCTCACCTTGTCACACTTTAGCCGTCCCGCCGCCTCATACGCTCTTCCATTCCCTCGATATACGAAGCGACCAAGAGTGAGAACCAGTAGAGCCTCTTGCTGAGATGTTTCATGACGAAGCCGAGGGATCTTAAGGGATAGAATACCGTTTTCGCCAGAGTGATATTGACCGGCAAGGCCACCCTGGCGACCTCGGGGTGTTTCCTTTTGAATATCTCTCCAGATATCCCGCTCAACCGCATCCGCGCAAGATAGGAATCAAGCGTTATCGCATGCCGATGATATCCCATCGCATCCTTGTCGAATATGATCTTCAAGCCTTTCCGTTCGAGGCGGTAACCGAGATCGGTATCCTCGAACCCCGCAAACGGGAATTCCTCGTCGAAAAGGTCGTCCTGGAACCATTTCCTTCCCAGTGAAATATTCGAGGTATAAAAACGACGGAAACCGCAATCCATAGGGTCCTTGATACTGAGGAACCTAAACTGCGGACCCTCAGGCGCAAGGTACCTCATGAAGTCGGTAATCTCTAGATCATCGGGGGGCCATTCGACCATCCCGAGTACCGCGGTACCGGGGAATTTCTTATGCGACCGGATATGACATTCAACTAGGTTCGCCGCGGGGAGTATATCGTCACCGATGAGGAGAATTATATCCGAACTGGCAGCACTTATACCGGTATTTCGGGCAGCGCCGGGACCGGCATTACGCTGGCTCAGATAGGACAGATGGTACGGATATTTCGCCCGTGCCGCAGAAACCGCAGGTCCAGTGTCATCGGTGCTGCCGTCGTCCACCACGACAACCTCGAAGCGCGTGCAGGGATAGGTCTGGACTGCGAGCAGATCTAGGGTTTTCAGGAGAGACTCGACCCGGTTATAGGTCGGTATGACAACACTGATGTCAGGTTTTCCCATTGGCCACTCTGTATCTCAAGTACCCCTTGAGAATGGCGGGCACGGTCCGAACGTAGGCCGCGGCGGAGAGTTTAATAAAGCAGACATGCGTGCATGCGCAATCTGTCGCGCGAATCTTTTGCCTGAGTTCCATCGCTCGACGCGAATTCCAGACGGACATGAAATCGTACCCAGCGTCCCTGACATTACCGATAGCGGGCAGCAGTTCGCATAGTCGTACGCCGCCATCGGGTTCAAGTACCCCGATGTTTCGTCCTGCCGTGCACCGTGCGGGAAGTTCCCGGCGGTCAAGGACGCGTTCCTTCGCCTTCTGCGAGTACAGCAGCAGTCCCATTTCTGCGAAGCGTTCCATCTCTCCGGCTCCGCGCCGTTTCAGGTACCGTTCCCTGTTCCGGGCGACAAGTCCATGCAGGAGCCGGATCTCCGCGACTGGCGGTGCTTTTAAGCCGCCGTCTTTGGGGTCGCCCCGCAATATTTCGAAATCATGGTAATCGCAGTCTAATTCGTTATATACGAATTCACAGAGGAGATCGATCTCACCCGCGTTTCTTTCGGTAATAACGGTATTGATGACAATCTCCAGTTTCGGATTCCGCCGCCTGATCCTTGAAAGCTCCGTAACAGTCTCGACGACTTTGTCGAAAACGCCTTTCTTTCCCCTCATCGCGTCATGGGTCTCGCGCATCCCGTCAAGGGATGGATTTATCGAAAGGGTTAGGTGCGGATACCTGTCCAGGATATCCTCAACGAACGGCAGCATGCGTTCCGGAAGCGTGCAGTTGGTGGGAATTGCAAGCGCGGCGATGCCGTTCTGTTCAATAAAACATGAACATACTGCGGAGATGTCGTTTCTCATAAAGGGTTCACCGCCGGAAAGGAGCAGCGTCCGAAACCTACCCATTGAGGCCGAAACCTTTTTTATCTCAGCCAAGGAAAGGTTCTCAGTCCTGTTCAGGCTTTGCCAGTAAAAACATGTCGAGCACCGGCAATTGCACGTTGATGTGATGAAGAAAATCAGAAAATTGATCCTGTCAACGGCAGTGACGTTCTCAAGGAAATTGGCTACATATCGACCGAGCAGTTTATTTTTTTTCATTCGCAACCTGGGTTACGGTATCAGAAATTGCATTATAGCACTATTCCTTTATTCTTCAACACCTCGGGTGCCGTAGGAGGTTCAATTCTATTTTCTTCCATCACCCGATTTAACAAGCTGGACCTTTCCATCAGAGTATTGATAGCGATATTAGGAAGGTCTATCAAACCGGGTGAACCAAATATTTTTAAGATTGCGCCAAAAGCGTTGCAATCTAATTTTTATACACATTGATAATATCCTCTCAGGGTAATTGCTATGAAAGCAAAATTGCAACGTGATAGCGTACCCCGAAACTTCCATTTAACCGTTACCAATCCGTTTCATTGGTCACCCTGAATTAACTAAATTGACCTTATCCTTAATCCGATAGAGGACGAAAGCCTCATTACTATATACCGGTTCGAGATAGTGCTCAGCAAATGATAAGAATTTATCCCAATGAAAGCTCCTGGGGTCTATACCTCGACTCACCAAATAATTAAAATTGGCAAAGTTAGTAAGGATATAGTTTATCCCCGCAGCTCTCATTACTTCGGGATCAGGCACATTTTCTGACAGTAGAGCCCAATTAGTACCATCCGGGTCCTGAATCACCGGGATTTCACAATAATACCCACGACCTTCAAACATAAATAGTACTTTATCTTTTTCCCTTAGATTATGATTTATATATGCTGTAATATCTGCATAGGTCGAAGCTACTTTCATCGGATGATTAATTAGATAAGATTGCCATGAACGCATTCCTATAAAGTGTTCGAGAGCTGGCCTGTTCGATGGCCAGAGTAAAAAAACCATGCCGATATTGGGAAGCAGTATAAAAAGACTGAGAACAATAAGCAAGTAATTATATAATTTACATTTGAATTTGCGCGCACCAAAATTCCAGATAACATACATTGCCACTATGGTAAGTGGTGGAATAGCTGGAATCAAATAGCGCAGGTTGCTATGAGAATAATAAGTGTTGAGACCTACAATAAATAATGTACTTGGCAGTACCAACCAAAAAATCGTTAGGTTATTTAAACAACAAATTGAGAGCGGCAATAATAAAAAAAGAAGATTTGCACAATAAAAAATTCCTTCGGGCTCGATAGTCAGGTGACCTGGGTTAAAGAAGAAATCTTTCAAATTGAAGAAGGCAGGTATCTGCAAATGAGCCTGGTATATTTGGGGGTCAGTAGTAAGCAGCGGTTTTACCAGGTCTTTTATCCAAGCAGGGTTTTGCCTCCCAGTGATAAAGGGGTAGAGGGGGGACTTAAGCAAAATCCAATTTTTCAACAACCAGGGGGATATGGCACAGAACAATAATAAAGAGAAAAAGAAAACAGCCTTAATAAAGTTAAGATGATTAGACGAATTGCGATAAGCAATCCATAATATCAATGGAGTTAAGGCTAATATATAAAATCCAGCACTATATTTAACTCCAAAGGCACAGCCAAGAAAAATTGCAGATAAATAAAAATATACTGACCAGGGACGCTGGGCATGCGATTTAATTAATAAATAGTGCGCTAAAAAACAGAAGAGGGCGACCGATACGTCTATTCTAGGTGTTATTAAAACTATTAAGATAACGGTACTCGCCCATATCAAAGATAGACTATAATTCGCCACAAAATTATTGAGAAAGCGATTGCTAAATTCAAAAACAGCTAACCCTAATACTAATCCCAAAAGGGCGCTTAAAATTCCAGGAGCTGAAGCATTCCCAAAAGCTAATAAGGGTATATACAGCATGTGGATGAGTTGTACTGCAAAGATATTTAAATTATCATCAGGCAAAAATATTTTATGAGCCTTTAAAAATAGGGCTGGCCCTTGTACATGATATACTAAAGTATCCCAATCAATGGGAGGAGCGCTGGATAGAACCAAAAGAAATAGACTTACAATACCTCCTATCAAAATGCTCACCAGATCGCATTTATCTATTATATATACGCCAGCATCTTTTACTAAAATTAAAACTTTCTTGATTGATGTTCGGCATAACAACATCAGAAAGAGCAACACAAATCCGAGAACCGATGGCATTAAAAGAGAAACAAATCCGAGAAATAAAATTATTAGAGATAGAAACCCGATACCTAATAATAGTGAAATAAGTAAAATTTCGAGCGGTTCAGCGAATAATTTTCTCCATGATGACAATAAATGGAATCCGAAGGATGCGCATATAATCAACAAATATATAACCAACAATTGATTATATAAATTATCAAAAAGTAAGAATAAACCGTTGTAGTTTGAGCCTTGATAATGTACATAGAAATGTGAGCCAATAATAACTGTAAAAACTACAGCAAGCGTCGACAAAAAATAACGGTTAATCAAGCTAATTCTCTTTGATCCAAATGATTGCTCGAAGAGCTGTGTCGTATCGATGGAAATAGACGGGAATAATTAGATATGGGTTTAATGGATAGTCTAAAATAGACCATAGTTCGGCATTGATGGATAGGCATGATTTTTCAAACATTTCCTCCAAGTTTTCTCTATTCTAACATGGAGAACACTTGGCTGTGAGCTCGCTCGATCAAAGGAACTCTCATTTCCTGGGCAAACTAAGAATGCTTAAGAAAAAGCTGGAAAAGATCACCTGGACGCCTATCGTTATCAAGTTGACGGCGGGGATGACTTGTCGAAGACTCTCGGGATAGGAAAGGGCTCCGAAATGAGCCGCCTTCCAGAAGAGGACGGCGATTATCAGTTTAGACAGCCCCACCAGGAGGATCACCAGGCCCAACAAAACCCCTCTTTCCAGGGTGAACCATTTGTAGAGATTGTCCAGGAGGCTGGCGGTCTTAGGCAGCAAGCCTTCGGAGATTGCGAAAACCCGGGTAAATATACCGAAGATGGAAATTTGCAGCCCCACCACCTGGCACATGGAACATACCAGCAGGGTATTAGTGTCAAAACCAAAGGGCCCCACCTTCCAGGGTCCCATCTGTAAGCGGGCGCTGAAGGCCATACCCACCAAGAGGAGAAGCATCCCCGGCACCAGGAAGAGCCAGGTAGGGCTGTAAAGCAGCATGAAGCGCAGATGCCGCCAACCGTCCCGCCAACTTCTCAGATGGGGAGGCCGGGATCGCCCGTCCTTATAAAGGGTGATGGGGACCTCCCCGATGCGCAAGCCTTGGAGCGTGGCCTTGATGACCATCTCGGAGGCAAACTCCATGCCCGTAGTCCTGGGAGTAATCTGCTGGTATGCTTCACGGGTAAAGGCCCGCATGCCGCAATGGAAGTCGGTGGCCCGGCTTTCAAAGAAGAGACGGCCGATACCCGACAGAACCGGATTGCCGATCCAGCGGTGCTTCCAGGGCATCGCCCCCTTCATGATCTTCCCGCCCCCCTTGGGAAGACGGCAACCCATAACCAGCTCGTAGCCCTCCTGCAGCTTCTCTACAAAAGGGGTAATATGGCTGAGATCATAGCTGTCATCGGCGTCGGCCATAATTATCCATTTTCCTGTGGCCGCCTCGATCCCTCCCCGGAGCGCATTCCCATATCCCTTCTCGTTAACGTGCACTACCCGGGCTCCCATATCCCTGGCTATTTCTAGAGAACCATCGGTGCTGCCATTATCCGCCACAATAATTTCCCCGTCAAGTTTGAGTGCTTCTATACTCTTTTTGGCTTTCAAAATACAATTACCGAGGGTTTCAGCCTCATTTAAGCAGGGTAAAATAATGCTAAGATCTCGCATAACTACCTCTTAAGCGTAGCCAGCCACATTAATATTCCCAGAAGGCAACTCATAATAATCATGTTAGCCGAGATTATGCGGCAGCCTTGGCCAGAGCAATCCAAAAAAGGTTTTTGGGACCTCTTGCCCGGAAAAAATCCCCAAAAGTTTCTGTTCTTGAAGCCGAATCCTCTCATTGATACTATGCTAACACAAGTTTCCTTCGAAAAATACTATTTCCCTGAATTTTGGGCATATCTAACCCTCAGAACCAAGATACCCCATGGCTGTGGAGCTTGCCCCCACTTTGATCAGGCGCTTGCTCAGCCAGTCCAGGGACCACTTAGCTTCTTGGCCCCAGACATAGAATTTTATTATATCAAATGGTTATGCTGGTCTCCATTTTCCTGCGGCATAATCCAGATAAAAAATCTAGAAATCTATTCCCCAAAATCAAATTTCAGGTCGAGATTTTCCCCCCAATCATCCGGGCAAAGGTTCCACCTGACAAATTTCCGGAAAAAGAGCCGACGCTACTTTTTATAACTAATTCAAAACCCACAGATTTGCCGTATGCCGGCGCTGTAGGGGCGGACGCAGGTGTCCGCCCCCGGAGGCCAATGAGTTAAAATTCTGCGGGTCACTTTTCCTGACCCATAGCCAGGACTACAAAGCGCCGGTCCAGGCCAACCTGCACCGGCTTGATCTAGCCGGTGTAGGGCTGCTGGAAGTTATTTTATTATATATCATATTGATAATTCTATATATTATGATTAATCTTTAAATTTCTTAATATTTAATCAGCCCAATTTGCAGAGGGTCATAAAATAATTTTTCTGGTCGTGAAATTGGCCGGGCGCACACTTTTCCAAAAAAAATCTAACCATTTGCCCCTTTCCCGTGGCATAATGCTTCCGGGTGAGGCCCGATGAATTCACGGGATACCTGGCGCAAGGAATTATCCGAAATTCGCTCTTCCGGCGCGGCGATCAAGGAGGTTTTCTATTGCGGCCCGCGGGCTAACCTAATATGGACAGGGGGGGATGGGACTCCTATCCCCGGGTTTGGGTTTCAGGGGCGAAAAATTTTCAGGATGGCGGCGGCGCCGGTGGAGGGAACGCGGCGAGCGGTTACCACAACTACTCCCCGGGAAGAGGAACCACCTCGGCGGTAGACTCTGGAGAGAGGCCGGCGGGTAATCTTTTGACTACGGTATCCATGGCTGTCGCATAATCTCTGGTTATCTTGGAGCGATCCGCTGTTATTAAATTCTTGGGGGTAATGGATATGGCAAAGTGTGCACTAGTATTAACCTCTATCTTTAACACGAATATTTTAGATAATTATTTGCAAAATTTTTATAAGTATGGTACTATCGACTCAGTTACGGTATTTTTCATCCCAGATAGAAAGACCCCGCAAGATGTTTACGATAAATGCAAGGAATGGAGCAAGAAAGGATTGCCTGTATCATGTCCGACTATTTCTGAACAAGAGGCATTTCTTTCAAAAATCGGCTTTAATCCAATTTTAATCCCTTATGATTCTGATAACCGGCGCAATGTTGGATATCTCATGGCTATGGAATCTGGAGTAGACTTTGTAGTATCCATTGATGACGATAATTTTTGTATAGATCACGAAGATTTCTTTGCCGAACATTCTATTGTGTGTAAAGGTACCATTAAAGCCGAGATGATACATTCAAACACTGGGTGGTTTAATATTTGCCAGTTGCTCGAATTCGACCAACCAGGGACAACCTATCCGCGAGGGTTCCCTTATTATGCCAGACATCTGCCAGAGGAAATTCAGCAGCAAATCTCGCCGGCATCGATCCACATCAATGCCGGTCTCTGGTTGAAAGATCCGGATGTTGATGGGATCAGCTGGCTGGTCAAGCCTATGCGGTCAAAGTCATTTACTGGAAGGTCAGTCGTTTTGGATAGAAATACCTGGACGCCGGTGAATTCTCAAAATACTGCCCTAAAAGTCGAGGCTATTGCAGCATATTATTTCATACGGATGCGCTATCCGTTGCTGGGCGGTCTGCTTATTGACCGCTATGGAGACATTTTTTCAGGATATTTTTGCCAAGCCTGTATGCGGCACCTGGGGGGGCTTTACGGGTAGGTTCCCCGGTCGCCGATCATCGTCGCAACAGCCATAATTATCTGGCGGATGCCTTAGGGGAGATGGCTTGCATAGTTGTGCTTGAAGAATTTTTAGTCTGGCTTACCCAAGAGGCCAAGCTATCGGGAAATTCTTATGTTGAGGCTTATACGTCTTTGAGTTACCTGATAGAGGATGTAGTGGAGAGGTTTACGGGCAAATTATGGAATGATGCAACTCGGGCTTATTTCCATCAGGTTGCTTATTGCATGCGGGAATGGGCCGGAACGTGTAAACGCTTAACAAGTTAAGTATGGCATAACAGAGAGAGGATAGGAGATGCAAGCAGGCCTGGCACTTATTGGAACTGTTCTGTTTAATCTGGTAGCTCACATTTTTATGAAATTTAGTGCTATGCGCGATGCTCTAATTCCTTACTTTTTTTTAGGAATTATATTCTTTGGTTTTTCGGTTTTTTTCTACAGATTCAGTCTTAAGTTTTTTCCCCTTAATAAGGCCTTCCTCATTTTGAACGGTTCTAGTTATGTTTTGATCGGCATCATCTCGGTGTTCCTGTTTAACGAAAAATTCTCCGCTAAGCTCTTAATCAGCTATGGTTTGGTACTCGGCGGACTCCTTTTATCCCTGTAAAGTGAGATAACCAAAATGAAAAAAGTGGGCATTTCGATGCCGGTAGCCAATGAAGAATTAACCATAAGCAACTTTTTGGAAGATCTCCTCAATGAAATTTCTAAGCTCAATTATTCTTTTTTTGTTTATGTAGTTATGGACAACTTCTCTAAAGACGGAACCTGGGATATTGTCCAACAGGTTGCTGACCAAGACCCCAGGGTGAAGCTTGTTTTTTTTAAAGAATCGACCGGGGTGGTCAGTTGCTACCTGAAGGGGTTTAAAGAGGCTTTGGCTGACCATTGTGATTTTATTATAGAGATGGATAGTGGCGGCAGCCACCCTCCGGAGAGAATTGGTGAAATATTAGAGAGCCTGGATGGACAAGGATTTGACGTTGCCTTTATGAGCAGATTTATGTCAGGTGCAGGTATTGAGAATTTTCCTTTTTATCGTAGAGTTGTTAGCCAGGGCGGCACAATCTTGGCAAACCTGTGGTTGGGGACCAAGTATAGTGACGCTACCAGCGGCTATGAAGGGTTTCGCCAAGAGGTTCTTAATTCTCTGAATTTAGACGCCTTTATCTCCACCGGTGGCATATATCAGACCGAAATGAAATACTATTGTTATGCCGGGAAATTTAAAATCAAAGAGATCCCTTTTGTTTATATCGGCACAACTACCGCATTTAAAAGTAAATGGATCTGGATCGCCCTCAAGACTTTATACAGAATAAAATACAATACCATGAACGTTCTAAGAAGAAATTTATAAGCTTTCAGCGGGTCTTGAACCACTGCAAGAATAATTTGCTGCTTTCAGCAGATATATATCAACTTCAGAGGATGGAACAGCCCATGAAGAACGCGCTGGTATGCGGTGCCGGTGGATTTATTGGAAGTCATCTGGTTAAGCGTCTTCGAACCGAAGGTTTCTGGGTTCGGGGCGTGGATTTAAAATATCCTGAATTTTCCCCCACTGAGGCGGACGATTTTGTCATCGGCGATTTACGAGATCAGACAATTTGCAGACTGGTAGTCGACCGCCGCTTCGATGAAGTCTACCAGCTAGCAGCTGACATGGGTGGGGCCGGCTTCGTCTTCACCGGCGCTAATGATGCCGACATCATGCATAACTCCGGACTCATCAACCTGAACATGCTCGAAGCCTGCCACAAGCGTAATGTGAAACGGATCTTCTATTCGTCTTCCGCCTGCATGTATCCGGAACATAACCAAGAAGACCCTGATAACCCAAATTGCGCCGAAGATAGTGCCTACCCGGCCAACCCGGATAGCGAATACGGCTGGGAGAAGCTGTTCAGCGAACGATTATACCTGGCATTCCAGCGGAACTATGGCATGGAAGTCAGAATTGCCCGCTTTCACAATATCTTCGGACCGGAGGGCACGTGGCGCGGCGGGCGGGAAAAGGCGCCGGCGGCCCTTTGCCGCAAGGTGGCAGAGGCTAAATCTGGTAAAGATCTGGAGATTTGGGGAGATGGCAAACAGACCCGTTCTTTCTTGTATATCGACGAGTGTCTGGAGGGCGTCATCCGGCTGACACGTTCCAACTTCACCGGTCCAGTAAACATCGGTTCCGAGGAAATGGTTACCATCAATCAACTTACCGAGATGATCACGGAGATTGCCGGGAAAATGCTGGCTAAAAGGCATATCCCCGGTCCACAAGGCGTGCGGGGCCGGAATTCTGATAATCGACTGATTTATGAGAAGCTGGGGTGGAAGCCGACCCAGCCCCTGGAGGCAGGCTTGAAAAAAACCTACGCCTGGATTGCCGGGCAGGTGGAACAGAGTAAAGGTTAGGTTATTATTGCCACTATTTTGTCTGAAAGGAAATTATTATGACCACCCCGCAAGATATTAATTTGGCGCAAATAGTTAAAAAGCTGCATAAGGTTGAACAAGAATGTGGCAAACTCGCCCAGCAAAACCGCATTTTAAAACATCTGCTAATGATCGTCGCGGTTTTAATCCTGGGCGTATTCGTTATGGGGCAGGCTTTACCCAATAATGAAATTATCGAAGCCAAGGGCTTTATTCTACATGATCCCTCCGGAAACGCGAGAGCTAAGCTTACGATAAAAGATGATCAGCCAATATTGACCCTCATGGATAATAATAAGCAAGATCGTATAATAATGACAATTAATGATGGCGAACCATCTATCGTGCTTTGCAATAAAGTTGGGATGAATAGGGCCGCATTATTTTTAATAAATGGTTCATCTCGGCTCGTTTTATTGAATAATGATAATAAGCCAGTTTTCGTAGCTCCTCATGAATAAAATTAGCCTTCCTGAGCGATCTCTAATAATTCTAATTTAGGGCCGATATTGGATTCAGGGTTAAGTCTGATGAAATATTCCTGGAATAACTTTGCTTTATTATTGATTAGTATTATATTAGGGTTATTGTTTATTCCTTTATATTTGTACAATGTATTATGTTTCAGTATTGGCAATACTTATTGCCATACGAATGATTTTGGTAAAATGTTTAATACTACGCAGTCATTATTAAATGGTAAGATTGACGGATATATTAATAGCCCAACTACATTAACACTTTTAAGCAAATATTGGTATGACTATTTATTAAATATGAATCCACCACATTTGCATTTTATTATGCTACCGTTAATTTATTTTAATATCCACACGGCTTTTATGATATGGATGTCAATTAATGGTATTTGTTTAATAATATCACTTATTTTAATTATTAGAGAAAGCGGAATAAAATTAAATCCCAGCAGAGGTTTTTTTATCATTTTTGGAGTGCTGATTTTAGCCAGTACTACGGCAAACCTGCCTACGGGGCAACTCTCCTTTTTTCTGTTACTTCCCATCACCCTCGCCTGGATTGCCGCGCGTCGAGGTAATTGGGAGGTAATGGGTCTATTTATGGGGTTAGCCGTGAGCGTTAAACTTTTTTTACTAATTTTCCTGCCTTACCTGGCCTTGCGGCGGCAATTCCGAGCTCTCGCCGTTACTTGTTTGACCGTTTCAGCATGTTTTGCCGCGGGGGTCCTGGTGTTCGGTATGGAAGCCCACCGGGCCTGGATCCGGGCGCTCTCTTCGGTTAGTTGGGCCTGGATTCCCACCAATCTGTCCGTCATGGGCTTTTTAACCAGGGCCATCTCCCAGAGCCCTGGTTTCATGCCGATATTCAATGCTCCTGGTTTGATTAAGCCTCTCTGGTTCGTCGGCGCAGGGTTGCTGGGCTTAATAACCTTGGCGGTTGCGGCCCTGGACACTACCGATCATGCGGTGGATCGTGGATTTGCGTTATTATTGTTGGGAGCCTTGCTGATCTCCCCTCTCGGCTGGGTTTACTATCTCTGGTTTGCTATGGGTCCTAGCGTTATTTTAGTGAAATCTTGCTATGAAACAAATAAGCTGGCCGATTCCCCAAAGGGGAGCAGGGTTAGATTAAGAAATTGTTTATTTATTGCAGCTATACCTGGTCTTGTATGGCCTATTCTGGGCCTATTCTGGTTTGAGCCCAGTATCTGGGCCACTATCCTAATTGGGTCTATTTATTTCTGGACTGTCTTGGCTCTCTGGCTCAGTCTTTTGGCCGATTGGGTTGAGGCCTCCGGGAACTTTTCCCCTATGATAATCTCCCGACTATTTTACCTTAAGGGAAGTGCGCGGTGATGGGTTTCCCCCGCATATCGGTGATGGGGAATCTTTTTGCCAGGTCTGACCGCAGGTACAGGGAATATCCGTCATCCTGATAGACGAGGGTCCATCCGGGTGAGTTACCGTTGCTTATCCCCACAGCGTTCTGGCCCATAACTTGATCGAGCTGGCGCCAGCGGGGGACCAAGATCGCGTCAGTCTGATATTTAGTAAGAGTCTTCTGCCAACCCTCTTCAGCAGCGTAAAACAAGATGTTTTCCCTCACGGCTTGAACCGGATACACAACCTCAAACCTGCTATCCATGCTTACCTTGACTTCCGGATATAGTTTCCAGGAGACGTACGCCCCCGCATCAAAAGGAACCATGAGGTTCCCGGAAAACTGGTGGTCTTTGAGATAGCTAACGGCTCCGGCGGGATAAACAGGCACCCCTTCCTTGCTGTCCTCTGCCGTGGTAGGGATACGGAGCTGCCAGAATTGGTGCCGCACCGCATAGACGGTTCCCGCTAGCCCAATAATAACAAAAATAGCCGTCAACAACCTGGCGTTTTGCTTGCAAACCTTATTTATTAAGTTGCCAAAAGAAGTGTTCTCTACATAAGCTGGAGTGTAGCATATCCAGACGACAGCATATATCGATAAATGCCGATAATGCCATAAGGAAACCCAGGCGGTTGCCGCGACTATGAAGAGCCCCGGCATTTGTCTCAGGCTTTTTTGAGTCGTGCAATAGAGGACCACGCCGACTGAAAAAATCCACGCCAACAGGTCACCCAGGTTTATTTCCCACAGGGGGCGCCATTCTACAATATAGGGCGTGCGGTCCAAGGTGACGGCGTTCCAGATGTAAGGAAGATAAGCAGTTCCATAGGGAGTGACCAGGGTTAATAAACACGTGGCCACCCAGAACAATATCGGGCGTTTCACCATCTGCAGCGATTTTAGAAAGTTTTTTCCAGCAAAGAAGTTCATGAAAAAGCGTTCGCTGATATAAACAGCCAACAATACAACGCCCACCAGGAAGCCGCCGTGCAGGTTGAGCCAGATCAGATATACTGGCAGCCACGCCCATAGGGCCCAGCCCTTGCCTTTCCGGTCTTCTTCCACCAGGAAAAGTAAAATAATGGTAAAACAGAGGGTAAAGAGTTGCGCCCTGATGGTTGAGAACCCAGCCAGCCCCATCATGATCCCTAACAACCCTAAAAAGGAAAAAACCGGATAACTTGCACCCTGGCGAGTTGCGAAAAAATAGCACCCGAGGGCAATGAAAGCCGTCAGTAAATATTTAAGAACCATTAATCCAGCGGCGCCGAGACCAAGTTGAACCGTGACGAGATATAAAATCAGGCCCGTGCCCCATTCGTGGTGGACGACAGGGCTGATGGTCGGAACATATGAAAAAGTATCGGTACGCGGTAAAAAGCCTAGCCTGAAAGCTTCCCGGATAAGAGCCATTTCATGAAATAAATCCAGATCTAACACGTTAAGTCTGCTTATGGCCGCGAGAAAACCACCGCCTAAACCGAATAACATAGCTCTGCGCAAAGACTTTTCAGACACAGAATGCCCTCATCTATTTAGCAAGATCATACGGCGGCGGTAACGGCCTTCCTGCAAAAATATCTTGACAGGGGCGACAATTATCCCCCAGCCAGAAAAATTGCGGATATCCCCCGCTGGTCGCATCTGGGGGTCGTTAATAGTTAAATCTTGCGAAAGCTTCCCATCTCATCTCGCTCAAAGAAAAAGGGACCGCTCAGGTCCCTTTAAAAAGGCAATTATCTAGTTGGCAAACACACCCTGATGGTTCCCGTTGAGGCGGCCAGCCGTTTTTCAGGGGCGACTGCCGCTGTCTTTATTACGATCCTGGCCTCTCCCGAAGCCGCCGATGCCAAAGCCGAAAGCGGGAAGGCGGGAGCCCGTGTCAGGCTGCGGCTGAGCTGTGGGACCTGGCTGCGCCGACGCTGATGCACCGGCTGGCGGCGGACAGGGGACGCGGACGAAAGTGTGACCACCATGCACAACATGATTAACATCGGGGTTTTCGCCCGGTATGCCGCCATAACCGGTGGGACTCCAGCCAGGAGGCCCGGTCGCGACCGGCTTTCCAGTTGCCGCGTCGATCCAGGTGCCATCCGGTTGTTTGACGAAGGTGTGACCACCACGCACAACATGATTAGCATCGGGGTTTTCGCCCGGTATGCCGCCGTAACCGGTGGGACTCCAGCCAGGAGGCCCGGTCGCGACCGGATTTCCAGTCGCCGCGTCGATCCAACATAAGTTGGTCGAAGCCGCGGCTGTTTGGGCGTGGGCGTTGGACGATTGGCTGAGATAAGCCGCGGCGACGAGCAAGCAGGCAGAAACACCTGCGAGAATGACCCGATGCAACCTGGCAGCCCCGTTATTAGCCGCTCGATCGCCCACTTCCCTTACCGTAGTAGTAAGTTCGCGCCGCATCGTCCTTCTCCCCTAAATATGGAAAAGGCCACCTGGATTGGCTTACTGTGGGGCGAATTGGCTAAAACCCAAGCTGCCTTAACCAATTAACTATTTAAATTTGATAGATAATCAAATGGTGCCGAAGGCGGGATTTGAACCCGCACGGGTATTCCCCACCACCCCCTCAAGATGGCGTGTCTACCAGGTTCCACCACTTCGGCACAAAAATAAGACGGCTCATTTGACCGGCGGCCTCGAAGCGGGCGGGGTAGCGGGAGCAGGCGGCGCAGAGGGGTGGACCGGAGCCGCGGGTGCCGTCTGGCCGGCCCCGCGCATCACCGAAGCCTCCTTCTGGCGCCCCATGAAGGTGAGTCCCAAAGAGGTCACCATGAACAGAATGGCCGCCACCGCGGTCATTTTGGCCAGAAAGGGAGCCGCGCCGGTGGAGCCGAAGACCGTCTGGCTGGAGCCGCCGAAGGCCGCCCCGATCCCGGCGCCCTTGCCGTGCTGTAACAGGACGATGATGATCAAGGCCAGGCAGACGATGATATGGACGCTGATGATGAGGGTAATCATAACTTTTTTAATATAAACGACTTATCGGAGGGATGCAAGCCCGAAGCACAGCCTGCTGCCGTCAGCCTTAAGACTTATCTATAAAGGGAAATCCTCCGCATGATCATAGAGGCTATTGCAAAACACCGGTCTGCCCAAAATGTCATTCTGGGCGCCGCGAAGAATTTCGTATTTTTAGTGACTTGAATTCCTTCACTTGGTTCAGGATGACAGTGAAATCAGGTTTGGCAATAGCTGATAGTGTCGTGTAGTGTCGTGTTTCAGAAATATCTTAAAAATATTTACCTGTCCTCATAGCCGCAGGCTTTAGCCTGCGCTCATTTTATTAAGAATTTTCGCAAGCTAAAGCTTGCGGCTACATTTTAACTACTTAAAGATAATGACATTTTTAAATATTAAGGAAAATCTGCCACAGGACACTAACCGGCCGCGGCCATGATGCCCAGGAACGAATCGGCCTGAAGCGACGCCCCGCCCACCAGGGCCCCGTCGATATCCACCTCGGCCAGCAGGGTGGCGGCGTTGTCCGGGGTGACGCTGCCGCCATAGAGCACCCGGATCTCCGCGGCCGCGGCCCCCAGGGACTCCCGCAACAGGCCGCGGATAAAGGCGTGCACCTCCTGGGCTTGCTGCGGGGTGGCGGTGAGACCGGTGCCGATGGCCCAGATCGGCTCATAGGCCAGGACCAACTGCTCGCCGCTGAGCCTGAGGCCGCCCAAACCTCTGGACAGTTGGCCCCGCACCACCTCGAGGGTCCGGCCCGCCTGGCGATCTTCGATTTTCTCGCCGATGCACATGATGGGGATAAGCCCCGCAGCCGTAACCGCCAAGAGTTTCTTATTGACCGTCTCATCGGTCTCGCCGAAATACTGGCGGCGCTCGGAATGCCCCACGATGACATAGCGGCAGCCCACGTCCCGGAGCATCAGCGGGGAGACCGCCCCGGTAAAGGCCCCTTGCCGCTCCCAGAAGGTATCTTGCCCGGCCAGGCCGATGGCGGAGCCGGCCAACTCGGAGGCCACCGCGGCCAGGGCGGTGAAGGGCGGGGCCAGGGCCACCTCCGCCCGCGCCCCCGAAGGCAGTCCCAGGCGAACTTGCCTGGCCAGGGTCCTGGCCTCCTCCAGGGTCTTGTGCATCTTCCAGTTGGCCGCGATCAAGCGCCGGCGCTCAGACATCGGGGTGCCTCTTGGCCCACTCTTCCAGGGCCTGAATCCCCGGCAGCTTCTTGCCTTCCAGCAGCTCGATGAAGGCGCCGCCGCCGGTGGAGACGTACGAGAACTTCTGGTACTCCCCTGCCTTGTGCAGGGCCACGTCGGTGTCGCCGCCGCCCACGATGGTTAAGGCATAGGAATCCGCCACCTTTTGCACCATGGCCATGGTGCCGCGGCTGAAGGCGTCGTATTCGAAGGCCCCCATAGGTCCGTTCCAGATGATGGTCTTGGCGTTTTGCAGGGCCTCCCCGAAGAGGGTCACCGTGGCCGGGCCGATGTCCACGATGAGCCAATCCGGGGGGACCTCCTGCACCGGGATGATCTTGGTTTCCGCGGACTTGGCCAATTTGTCGGCGACGACGCAATCCACCGGCAGATAGAATCTCACCTTCTTTTTCAAGGCCGCGGCCATGATTTCGCCGGCGGACTCGAGGAGGGAATCTTCCACCAGGGATTGACCCACCTCATAACCCTTGGCCTTGAGGAAGGTGTTGGCCATGGCCCCGCCGATGATGACTTTGTCCACGTTTCCCAGCATATTTTTCAGGGCCGCCAGTTTGCTGGAGATCTTGGCGCCGCCGATGAGGGCCGCCAGGGGGCGGGCCGGATCCTCCATGGCCTTGTGAAAATAGTGGACCTCATCCCGCATCAGAAAGCCGGCCACGCAGATGGGGGCATACCTGGTCACCGCTTCCACCGAGGCATGGGCCCGGTGCGCCACGGCAAAGGCGTCGTCCACGTAGATATCCACCCCTTGCATCAATTCCCGGGCGAAACCGGGGTCGTTCTTTTCCTCTTCCTCATGAAACCGCAGGTTTTCCAGGAGGATCACATCTCCGGGCTGCATCGCCGCCTTCTGCCGGTCCACCTCCGGCCCTACGCAATCCGGGGACAGGACCACCTGTTTATGCAGCCGGTAGGCCAGGCGCCGGGCCACCGGCGCCAGGGACAATTCTTCCTTCCTGCTTCCTTTGGGGCGCCCCATATGGGAGGCCAGGATCACCTTGGCGTCGCCTTCCAGGCAATAATGGATGGTGGGCAGCACCGCCCGGATACGGGTGTCGTCGGTGATGTTGAGGTTCTGGTCCAGGGGCACGTTGAAATCTACCCGGATGAAGACGGCCTTTTCCTTGATCTCCACTTCATCGATGTATTTCACCAGTAACTCCTGTGAGCGGCGCTTGGCAAAGGGTGGCGTTCACCACCGCGGCTTGGAGGCCGCCATTGACCCTGGCCCGGCCGCCCCGTGGATCGCGGCACTAACCGGCTTCCACCCTCCTGCCGCAGACCGCCGCGGCCAAGCCTGGGCGGCCCTGGTTGCCGCTTTAATGTTAATCAGAGTCGCTTTGGCCGTCAATACATTTGTCCCGCAGAGGGGAATTTTATCCGAAAGGGCTTGAGTTTTCCTGAAACCCTGATAACCTTTTCCAGATTGCCTTTATAATACGTCCATTTAAAAAATTAACGGTACCCCATGGTCCAATTCATTCGGTATTTAGGCTATCGGACCTTGGAGCTGGTGCGCGCTGCCGGAGCCATGCAGCTCTTTCTCCTGGAGGCCCTGGCCCTGGCCTTCGTCCCGCCCTTCCGGCCCCGCCGCCTCTTGCAGGAAATTCAGTCCATCGGAGTCAAATCGACCCCGATCATCCTGCTCACCGCCGCCTTCACCGGCATGGTGCTGGCGCTGCAAGGCTACTATACCTTGAAGAGATACGGCTCGGAAGGGGCCCTGGGGTCGGCGGTGGCCCTGAGCCTCATCCGGGAGATGGGTCCGGTGCTCACCGGGATCATGGTCTCCGCCCGGGCCGGCTCGGCGGTCACCGCGGAAATCGGCATCATGCGCATCACCGAGCAGTTGGACGCCCTGGATACCATGGCCGTTAACCCGATGCAATACGTGGTGATGCCCAAGCTCCTGGCCGGTCTGATCGCCGTGCCCCTGCTCACTGCCATCTTCGACGTCACCGGCATCGGGGGGGGCTATCTGGTGGGCGTGGTCCTGCTGGGGGTGAGCTCCGGCTCCTATTTCTCCAGCATGGTCCAGAGCGTGGTGCCCCTGGACATCAATGGCGGCGTCGTCAAGTCCCTGGTCTTCGGCCTCACCATCATCCTGGTGGCTTGCTACAACGGATACAACACCAAACACGGGGCCGAGGGCGTCAGCCGGGCCACCAACCAGACCGTGGTCCTGTCCGCGGTCCTGGTCCTGGCCTGGGACTATATCCTCACCTCTTTCTTTATGTAAACCGGAGGTTGGAGTTTCGAGTTTTTAAGTTTCGACCAAGACTTGTTAAAAGCTGCTGGCTGACTGCTAAGGACTTATGATCCAAATCATCGACCTGTACAAATCCTTCAACGGCCAAGTGGTGCTGGATGGCATCAACCTCACCATGCCCCCCGGCCGGATCACCGTGGTCATCGGCAAGAGCGGGGTGGGCAAGAGCGTGCTGTTGAAACACCTCATCGGCTTGCTGAAACCCGACCGGGGCCGTATTCTAGTGGACGAAGTGGACATCGCCACCTTGCGGGGCCGCGACCTGCGGGATTTCAAGGAGCACTTTGCGGTGCTCTTCCAGGGGGGCGCCTTGTTCGACTCCCTCAGCGTCTTTGAGAACATCGCCTTTCCCCTGCGGGAGAAGACCCGCCTGCCGGAGGCCGAGATCGCCCGGCGGGTGCGGCTGCGGTTGGAGCAGATGCACCTGAGCTCCGAGGTGGAAACCAAACTCCCCGATGAGTTGAGCGGCGGCATGAAGAAACGGGTGGCCCTGGCCCGGGCCATGATCCAGGAACCGGAGATCATCCTCTTCGATGAGCCGGTTACCGGGTTGGACCCCCCGATGACCAATACGGTCTTTCACCTGATCGAAAAAACCCACCGGGAGAGCGGCTACACTGCCCTGGTGGTTTCCCATGACATCCCGGAGGTCTTCACCATTGCCGACCAGGTGGCCATGCTGCATCGAGGCCGCATTGTGGCCTGCGGCACTCCGGAGGAGATCCGGACCAACCCGGACCCGGTGGTGCAGAGTTTCATCAAGGGTGAAGTCGATTTCCTGGAAGAATAGGGTGAGGTTATGAGAAGGGGCAATCTGGAATTGGCGGTGGGCGGCTTTGTCCTGTTGGGTCTGGTATGCCTGGCATACCTGGCTATCCACCTGGGCAAGATGGAGGTCTGGGGAGGCGGCTATCGGGTCGTCGCCAATTTCGACAACGTCTCAGGGCTCGGACTAGGGGCCGCGGTGGAAGTGGCCGGGGTGCAGGTGGGCCGGGTGGAAGCCATTCGACTCACGCCGGGAGACCGGGCCGTGGTGACCCTGAGGTTGGAGCCGGGTCTTCAGCTGCACGACGATGCCATTGCTTCCGTCCGCACCAAAGGCATCATCGGCGACAAGTTCATCCAACTCTCTCCAGGCAATTCGGAAAAACTCATTTCTGCGGGGGGCACTATCCACGACACCGAGAGCAACATCGACCTGGAACAATTGATCAGCAGCTTCATCCACGGCAAGGTCTGAGTCCGGCCAAGACCTTTTTCTGCGGTGGCCCAGATGTTGCATCGGTGCAGGGAGAGCGGCCGCATCCCCGGCAAGGTCTGGAGTCCCCCGCGGCCACTTGAATTTTGTCCGCCAATGATTAAATTAATCAATTACGCGGTCGTCGCGCCGGGAGAGGCGACCCGCCGACATGCGGCGCGGTTTCCCCCGGATATCCATGGCGCCGACCGTTTTAGAAAGGAGTGGCTTGTGCGCAGATTGCTGAACCAGACCCTTGCCCTGCTCGCCCTCATCAGCCTCCTAACCCTGGCCGCCCCGGCGGCGGCGGCTGAACCCCAGCAGGCGGTGAAGCAGGTCATTGACCAGGTGCTGGATATTCTGAATAATCCGGCCTACGCCGGCCCGGCCCAAGAGCAGCGGCGGCACCGGTTGACGAAAGAGCTCGTGGACCGGCACTTCGACTACCGGGAGATGTCCAAAAGGAGTTTGGGGGCCGCCTGGAATAATCTCAGCAATGCCCAGCGGGATGAATTTGTCAGCCTCTTTGCTGAACTTTTGGAGTATTCTTACGCCGGCAAGATCGAGCGGTACGTCCAGCACCTGCGGATCGATTACACCGGCCAGAGTCTGGAAGATGGCTACGCCGAGGTGCGCACCGTGGTGGTGCAACCCAATGACAGGTTCCCCATCACTTACCGCCTGGAAAACGCCTCCGGCGACTGGATGGTTTACGACGTGGTCATCGACGGCGTCGGCATGGTGAGCAACTACCGCTTCCAGTTCGCCCAGGTGATTAACCAGTCCTCTTACAATGCGCTGGTGAACCGCCTGCGCACCCGGGTAAACGAGTTGCATGCCGGGGGGTAAAAGGCGATTTGCGGCAGTAGTGGCCGGCAGAGATTTGGCGTAAGCGGCGGCAGTTTGCCAATGGGAATGCAGCCCCTTCCTTAACCTTCCTTCCCGATTGATTCCCCTGAAAAGATGCCCGGCGGCAGGGGCCGCCGGCCCCGGAAAAGATGCGGTTTCCTGGTGTCCTGTTTCAGCAATACCCTTAAAAGTACCTGCACGTTCTGGTAGCCGCAGGCTTTAGTCTGCGCTCATTTTATTAAGGTGGAACGCAGGCTCAAGCCTGCGGCTACCAGTTAACGGCCTAAAGATGAAGGACATTTTTTAATAAAGAAAAATCTGAGACCTGACCCTAGGAGCCGTTCCAAGGGAGCGCCTGCTCCTTACGGTAGGCCAGGGCCTGGCAGGAGGCCACCAGGCTTCCCCGGGGGTCGGTGACTTCGATGAAGTAGGTGGCGGTGCGCCGCCCGGCGTGGAGTTCCCGGGTCCGGGCCGTCAGGCGCTCCCCCATCCGGGGGGCGGCGTGGAAGGTCAGATTCATATTAAGGGCCACCGCCACCGAGCCATGGGCATTGCAGGCGGCCTGGAAGGCCTCGTCGATCAAGGCGAAGATCGCGGTGCCGTGCACCATCCCCAGGATGTTGGCCATCTCCGGGCGGCAGCTCATCCCCACCCGAGCCCGCCCGGGGCCCAACTCCTCCAGCTCCAGGCCGAAATGGCGGCTGATCCCCTGGGCCTCCACCCGTTCCTGGAAGGCCGCTAAAAAAGTTTCGTTGACTTGGCTCATTTCTCCCCCGCTGAAGAAGGTTTTCAGTTTTTGGTTCGCTGGAACTGAATCCCGGATTAGCAAGCCGGGCGCATCTTACGCGCCTTTTCCTTGCAAGTGAACGCCAGTTTGAGCTGACTTTTCGGTTTCTGCTACCAGCGTTTCTGCTGAAAACTGATAGCCCTTCTCATAAATCTCCGGAAACTGGTTTTTCCAGCGCCGATGAAGCCAGAGCCACTGGGCCGGCTCGGCCCGGATCCAGGCCTCGATGGCCCGGTTCTGGAGTTCCAGGTGCCGGATCAGGTCCGCCTGGGCCTCACCGGTCTTCACCATGGGAATGGCCGGAAAATACACCACCAAGTGGCGCCCGTCGGGGAGCCGCCGGGACAGGCCGGGCAATACCGGCACGCCGCGGGCCCGGGCCAGCAGCGCCGCAATCGGAGTGGTACGGGCCGGATGACCGAAAAAGTCCACCAGTAACCCTTCCTCCGCCGCGGTGTTCTGGTCGATGACAATCCCCACTATCTGGTTCTGTTTCAGGAGGCGAAGGATCTCCTTCAGGCCCCGCTGCTTGGCCACCATCCGGTTACCTCCCCGTTGCCGCATATATCTTGCCAGCCCCCGGGCCCAGGGGTGGTCCAGTTCCCGGCCCACCACCGCCACCGGCCCATGCTTCAGGCCCAAGCCCATGACGGTGTATTCCCAGTTGCCGGCGTGGGCCGCAACCGCAATCAGCCCCCGGCCCTGGGCCAGGGCCGCCTCTACGTGCTCCTGCCCCACAACGATCACCTTGCGGCGAATCCGGGCCAGGGGCGCCAGGAGCAGTTCCAGCACCTCGAAGCCAAACAGGACAAAGTGGCGAAAGACCTCCCGGGCCAGACGTTCCCGGGATTCGGGGGCCAACTCCGGCCCGTAGGCGAACTCCAGGTTTCGCAAGGTGATGCGCCGGTGCCGGGCGTCCAGCCGATACCAGAAGCCGGCCAGGACGCTGGCCAGTTTAGCTATCCAGGGTTGAGCCACGATTATACCTGGACCTCCTTTTGATACCCACCGCCTAAGTCCTGCACCACCTTCCCGCCTAGGCCGGGCGTCCCGCCTGCCTCACCGGCAGGGCCGCTAAGACGCGCCCGGCGCCCGGCGCCCTGAGCTGCGCTCGGAAGATGGCCGTAACTGTTCCCTAGCCCCGCCGGCCATAAAGGAGCATGGCCTCTTCCCCCACCAGTTGGGCGATACGGGCCAGCAGCAGTCTCCGGGCCAATTCATAGGCCCCCCTCCGGCCCCAATAAAACGGACTGTTATAATTGAAGACCGCCCAGCTCCAGCTGGCCAGCCGGTACAGCCGATGGTGCACAATGAACCGGCTCACCGGATGATTTCTTACGTTTTGATAAACGCCATAGTAACGGATAATGGATTGCAGTTCCAGGTCCTTAAAGGTGCGGATGGGAGCGGTCTCCAGCCAGGCCGCCAGCCGGCTTCCCACCCGGTTATGGAGAGCCAGCAGATCCGCCAGGGAGGCCTTGAGCAGCGGCTCCTCCTCCTGGGGGAAATAGACGCCGGCAATCTCCTTCATAATCTCCAGGGACTGCTCCTGAATGGCGTAAAAGGAGAGGGCCGTTTCGGGCCAGCGATTCCAGAGATAGCGGCGGCGGCGGCTCCGGATAATTTCCAGGGCGGCCCGGTCTTCGGGCCGCTGGCCGCTGGGCCGGGGCAGCTCGCAGCCGCCAGGCCGGGCCATGATGTCCGTCAACATCCGCCTCCTGGTCCAGAAGCGCATAGCCGCCAGGGAGGCGAGCCAGAGGATAGCCAGGCTCGCCATAGCCGGAATGATCCAGGGATTTTCCATTAAGTTGCGAGATGTAGGGGCGACTCGCTGGGTCGCCCAGTTTCGAGTCCCGATTTTTTTTAGAAAATCAGATGGTGTATTAAACGGGCGACCCAAGGGTCGCCCCTAGCGGTCAGCGACTCAGCCCCTGGTACACCGCCTCCACCGCGGCGGCCATCTGTTCCACGGAGAACCTGGCCGCCACCAGTTCCCGGCCCCGCCGGCCCAGTTCCCGGCGATGGCGCGCATCCGCCAGCAACCGCCGCAGGGCCAGGGTCAGGGCGGCGGCATCCCGGGGGGGCGCCAGCAAACCCGTTTGGCCTTGCAGCACCACCTCCGGGATGCCCCCCACCGCGCTGCCCACCACCGGCTTGGCCATGGCCATGGCCTGGAGCAGGGATTGGGGCACCCCTTCATTGGCATAGGAGGCCAGGATCACCGCGTCCATCAGGGCCAGCCAGGGCGCCACCTCATCCTGGTAGCCTACCAGGCGCACCCAAGCCTCCAGGCCCAGTTCCCGAACCTTCTCGGCAATCACCACCCGGTAGGGCCCCTCCCCTACCACCAACAGATAGGCCGGCTCCCCGGCCCGGACCAGGTCCGCCAGGGCCTCCAGTAGATAGAGGTGGCCCTTCCAGGAACGCAACACCGCCACCGTCCCCAAGACCAGGGCCTCTTCCGGGATCTGCAGCCGGGCCAGCAGCTCCCGGTCTTTTTCCCGGGGGCTAAATTCCTCCAGGGAGACTCCCGTCGGAATGGAAAACAACCGGCTGGCCGGGACTCCCAGGCGCTGCCGCAAAATCTGGCGGGTGACTTCGCCGGTACTGATCACGGCCCCGGGGGCCCGGTATAGCCAGCGAGTGGGGAGATTGTTCTGCACCCGGGTGGAGAGATGACGCGTGCGCACCAGATGGGGGCGATTCCCCAGACTGCGCCAGGCCAGGGCGCCGATCCAGGAGTCCAGGGAACTATGGGTATTCAAGATGTCTATCGCTTGCTCCCGAAGCAGACGCCGCAAGCGTCGCCAGGCCACCAGCGAGCGCATCCCGCCGCAGGTTAGGGGAAAACTGGGAAATCCCCGCCCCCGGGCCCGCCGATACAGCTCCCCCCGGGGGTCACAGGCCAGGAGCAGGCGGTGGCCCCGCCTCTGCATGGCCTCGGCCTCCGCCAGGATGCGGCGCTCCTGGCCGCCCCACCCCAGGGAGGACTCGGTGTGCAGGATGGTATAAGTTGCCGGCAGCGGCCTAACGGACATCAACAATCCTTATTATTAGCTGTCAGCCGTCAGCTATTGGCTTTTTGGCTTAGGGCTTATTGGTTTTTGTGTTTTTGCTAACCGCGGACCGCGGATAGCTGTTTTTCTGCCAAAGTTCCAGATAAAGCCGCTCCAGCCCGGCCAGCATCGCCTCCAGGGAATAGTGCTCCCGGATGGTGAGGCGAGCCGCGGCTCCCAAACGGGCCCGGAGTTTCGGCCGCCGGTAGAGCTCCACCAGGACCCGGCCCAGGGCCTCCGGCTCTGCGGGGGCCACCAGCCGGCCATTGATCCCATCCTCAATGAGCTCCAGGACGCCGCTCACCCGGGTGGCCAGGACCGGCAAACCGGCCCCCATGGCCTTGAGGAGGGCCAGGGGCAGCCCCTCCCAGAGGGAGGGTTGCACATAGAGGTCCAGGGCCCGATAAATGAGGGCCAGGTCCCGGCGGGTTCCCAGGAAGCGAACCCGATCGGCCAGCCCCAGTTCCCGGGCCTGGCGTTCCAGGGCTTGCCGTTGGCGGCCCTCACCCACCAAAATCAGGGTCGCCTCGGGGATCTGCCGGCGCACCCCAGCCATGGCCGCCAGCAGGTTCTTCTGCCCTTTTTGTTCCTCCAGGCGCCCCACCGCGCCCAGGACGAACCCGGAAACCGAAAGGAGGCCGCGGGCTTCCTCCGCGCTGAGGTCCGTTTCCAGCTCCGCCAGGTCGATCCCGTAAGGCAGGAGCAGCAGGCGGGAGGCCGGCACGCCGTCATAGCGGCGCACGTCCTCCCAGACCTGGGCGCTGCCCACCAGAATCCGGTCCGAAGTCCAGCCCAGGAGATGATTCCACAGGCGCCGATGGAATTTTACCCGGGTATAGGAGTTGTGCACCGCGGCCACTACCCCGGGTAAACCCAGACCCAGGGCGGCCAGGCGGCCATAGAGATTGGGATGGTACAGGTGGGTGTGCAGGATGTCCGGCCTGATTTCCTTCAGGAGGCGCCGCACCGCCGCGGCCAGCCGCCAGGCAGAGGCATTTTTGAGATCCAGGCCCAGAGAGTGCACCGGATAGCCGGCGGCGGCAAGTTCCGCCCCCACCGGGCCGGGAGCCTCGAGACAGGCCACCTCGGGGGCAAAGCGCCGGGGAGGCAGGCCCCGGACGATGGCCGCCACCAGATCTTCGGCGCCCCCCACCGGCAGGCTCGCCAGCAGGTGCACGACCTTGAGGGGCCGCTCCGGCAATGGGCTCTGCTTTCCCTCCATTAACGAATTATATCAAAATTGCCGCCGGCCGGCGGCAATTTCGCAGATTTCAGGCCCTTGACAGGCCCGCCCCCTTTTGTTAAGAAAAACCATGGGCGTGGGGCTGTAGCTCAGTTGGAAGAGCGCTTGAATGGCATTCAAGAGGTCCGGGGTTCAACTCCCCGCAGCTCCACCAAAATTAGACAGTAATTAAGGCAAGTTACAGGTGGCGACCCTGAACTTGCCTTTTCCATTTTGGAGCAATGTGCACCATAACTGACCTGACAGCCCCACGACTGACAGCCTCCAGAGTTAAACCCGATTCCAGCAAACTGGATATTTTCCGGGACCCCTGGCTGCTCAGCGATAAGCAGTCGCCTGGATCTGGAAAAGCTGGGCATACTTGCCCCCTTGTTGGATAAGCTCTTCATGGGTGCCGTGTTCGCTGATACTGCCATCTGCCAGCACATAGATGTAATCCGCCAGCCGGACCGTGGAAAAGCGATGGCTGATGAGGAGGACCATGCGCCCCGGGACCCGCGGCCGCAAGTACTTGAAGACTTCGTATTCAGCCCGGGCATCCAGCCAACTGGTGGGCTCGTCGAGGATAAGCAGTTGGGCCTGCCGCAGGAAGGCCCGGGCCAGGGCCACCTTTTGCCATTCACCCAGGCTCAGTTCCCCCTGGTCTTCAAACTCATGGCCCAGGATGGTGTCGTAGCCCCGGGGCAGCCTCTGGAGAAAGGCATCGGCCTGGGCCTGGCGGGCCGCCACATAGACCTTCTCATCCCCTGGCGCCAGGCTGGTGTCTCCCAACCAGATATTTTCCCGAGCCGTCAGGGCGTAACGGGCGTAATCTTGAAAGAGTAGACTCACCTGCCTTCTTAAGTCCCTGGGATCAAATTGGCGCAAGTCGATGCCGTCAACGGTAATCTGCCCGGCCGCCGGATCATAGAGCCGGCACAGCAGCTTGGCGAGGCTGGTCTTCCCTGAGCCGTTTTCGCCCACCAGGGCCACCACCTGACCGGGCAAGATGCGGAGATTGATATCCTCCAATACCGCTCTGGCTCCGTTGGGATAATGAAAATGGAGGTGGTCGAGGATGATGCCTTCCTTGATGGGGAGGGGAAACGCCGCGGGGTGCGGGGGAGCCGCCAGCCTCGGTTTGAGATCCAGGAATTCATTAAAATTGGCCAGAAACAGGTTGTCTTCATAAAGGCGGGTGAGACTGCTCCAGATCTCCTGGAGCGAGCTTTGGGCCCGTTGAAAGGCGCCATAGTACATGACCATCCCCCCCAGGGTGATGGCGCCGGCCACTGCCTGGTAGGCGACATAGGCCAGGACCCCAAAGATTGCCGCAGTGGCGCTGGCCTGGGTAGTCAAATCCGCCAGGGAACGGCGGCTGGAGATCTTGAGCCTATCCACCCGGAGCCTCTGGCGCAAGGCCCGGAAGCGATCCCGGAAGAGCGTCCCCAGGGCAAAGATCCTGATTTCCTTGGCATAACTGCCGTCGGTCAGGATCCAGTGGAAATAGGCAGCCCGCCTCTGGTCCTGGGTGTGGCGGCGCTGCCAAGCATACATCTGGTCGGCGTATTTCAAGCGCAGCACCACCCCGGGAACCGCGGCCGCAAAGAGGATGACGGCCACCCACCAGTGGAACGAGACCAATAACCCGGCCAGGGCCACCAGGGAGATGCCGCTCTGGCCCAACTGCAGCAAGCCGTCCATGGTGCTGGCCGGCCGGTAGGCGGCCTCCTGTTGGGCCCGGTGCAGGGTATCATAGTACTGGGGATCTTCGTAATACTCCTGATCCATCTCCACCGACTGGCCGTGGATGACATCGGCGATATGGTCGGTGATCACCTGGGTTTGGACTTCCTTGACAATCTCCGCCAGGGAGCGGCAAAGCGCGGCGAACAGGGCCACCCCCGCCGCCGCCGCCACCAGCAGCAGTACGCCCCGGAGCGCCCCGGCTTTCGCCGGCGCCGCCAGACCAGAGGTGACCGCATCGACTATCAACTTCATCAAGTATAGGGATACGAGCGGCAGCAGCCCCTGGATCAGAATGAGTCCGAAATTGGCCGCGGTCCAGCCCGGGGCGCTTTGCCAGATGAGACGCAGGGAGCGTTCCAGGTGGAGACTGTGCCTGATCTTCTCGGCAATGGTCTTTGCAGGTTTCATAGACTGCGGCTTCTGGAGATTTTCCTGCCGGCTGCGGGACTCATGATACGCTCAGGTTTTTTTGCTATTAACCAAAATCAGGCGGCGGGCCGGGCCAGGGCAGTCAAAAAGGTTCGGTGAGCCCCTCAATGAGTCTAACCCTGACCAGTCTCCTTTTGTTTTAGCCGGGCTGTCTGACGAGAGCGATGATAGCATAAATTGCGAAGAATGGGTCACCCCCCCCTGCCCTTCAGAACAGG
>JBKQKO010000099.1:0-3474 GCA_052147455.1 Desulfobaccales bacterium
GTTGGGGGAAAGATATAACTGCTTAATATCATTGCAAACTATCATGAGAACCCTGCCATGTCAAGGGAATAGAAGGCCCCCGCAGCGGTGGGCTGGGATTTACCTTGAAAAGCGCCAAAAGATTTGATATGACCAAGTGGTCATGTTGAAGCACGAAGAAGCGGTCCTGGCCACCTTCCGGCAACTGCCGCCGGATAAGCAGGAACGCGTCCTCACCGCCGCCCTGGCGGAGTTTGCCGACCAGGGATATCAAGCCGCCTCCCTGAACCGTCTGGTGGCCCGGGCGGGCATTGCCAAGGGGTCCCTCTATCAATATTTTCCCAATAAAGAAGGGATCTTCCGCCACCTGTTCCAGTTTGCCCTGGAGCGGGTCCGGCGCACCCTGACCACGGTCAAGGAAGATACCCTGGAGGAAGGCTTCTTCAGCCGCCTGGAGAAATCCTTGCTGGCCGGGGTGGGGTTCCTGCGGGAGCATCCCCGCATCTTCAACTTCTACCTGAAGATCCAGTTTGACCAGAACGTCCCCTACCGGGCGGAGTTACTGAGCACGGTGCGCCGCCACGCGGTGGATTACTTCTCCTCCCTGGTGCGCCGGGCCAAGGCCCGGGGGGAGCTGCGGCCCGGAGTGCCGGAGGCTGCGGTCCTCTTCCTCCTGGACGCCCTGTTCGACCGCTTCCTCCAGGCCGTGGCCGTGCCCGCCCTGGACGTCACCCTGGGTCTGAACCAGGCGCCGGAGGCGATCATCCGCAAACGGGTCAAGGAACTGGTGCAACTGCTGCGCGAAGGGATGGCGGCCTAGTATGGTGTTTCAGATGTACCTTAAAAAAAAGTTCCATCATCCCTAGGCATTTAAAATGTAGCCGCAAGCTTTAGCTTGCGGAATAATTAGGTAAATCGAGAGCGCAGGCTAAAGCCTGCGGCTACATAACCCCAGATATTTTTTTGAGATATTCCTGAAACACGATAATAGGGGCGCACCTGCTGGTCCGCCCTTGAAAAGATAAATAATGACCTTTAAATGACCAGCCGGTCATAAAGGAGTCCGGGGATGGCCCTTCCCAAGTTTCAGGACCCCGATCTGAGGTCCATCTATGACAAGGTGGCAGCAAAGGTCCGGCTGGACCGGGAAGACGGCCTGGCCCTGTTCGAGAGCGCCGATTTGCTGGGGGTTGGGGCCCTGGCCCAGGTGGTGCGCCAAAGGCTCCACGGCCGCCAGGCCTTTTACATCTATAACCAGCACGTCAACTACTCCAACATTTGCATCAACGGATGCAAGTTCTGCGCCTTTAGCCGCAAGGCCGGAGAGCCGGGGGCCTACGAGATGTCCCTGGAGGAGATCTTCGCCAAGATCGAGGCCCGGCGCCACGAACCCATCACCGAGATCCACATTGTGGGCGGTTGCCATCCGGACCTGCCCTTTTCCTTTTACCTGGAGATGCTCCGGGGCATTAAAAGGCTGCGCCCCGCAGTGCACCTCCAGGCCTTCACCGCGGTGGAGGTGGCCCACCTCTCCGACCGGGCCGGGCTGAGTGTCGCCGACACCCTGCTGGCCCTAAAGGAGGCAGGTCTGGGATCCCTCCCCGGCGGCGGCGCCGAGGTCTTCAGCCCCCGGATCCGGCAAAATCTTTGCCCCGAAAAGCTCTCCCCGGAAGGGTGGCTAGGGGTGGCCCAAACCGCCCACCGCCTGGGGCTCAACTCCAACGCCACCATGCTCTACGGCCACCTGGAGACCCCGGAAGAGCGGGTGGATCATCTGATAAGACTTCGCCAGGCGCAAGATGAAACCCACGGGTTTTTGTCCTTCATCCCCCTGGCCTTCCATCCCCAAAACACCGGCCTCAGTGAGCTGAGCGGCCCCAGCGCCATCGATGATCTCAAGACCCTGGCGGTCTCTCGTCTGCTGTTGGACAACATTCCCCATCTCAAGGCCTTCTGGGTGATGCTGGGGCCCAAGATGGCCCAGATTTCCCTGTGTTTCGGGGTGGACGACGTGGACGGCACCGTTATGGAGGAGCGCATCACTCACATGGCCGGGGCCCAGACCCCCCAGGGCCTAACCCGGGCCCAGCTCCGAGCCCTGATCCGGGAAGCCGGCTGTGAGCCGGTGGAACGGGACACCCTCTACCGGGTGGTGGAAGCTGCATGAAACCGCGGCCTGGCGAAATAGACGGAATAGACGAGGGAGTCCTGGAAAAATTGATCCCGGGCGGGCGCCTCGACCGGCTGGCAGCCAACCGCCTCTGGGAACTGGACCTCCTTATCCTGGGGAGCGCCGCCGATCTGGCGCGCCGGCGCCTCCACCCCGAGTCCCGGGTCAGTTACGTCATCGACCGCAATATCAACTACACCAACATCTGCGTCTCCGGCTGCCGCTTCTGCGCCTTCTTTCGCCCCCCCGGGGCCCCGGACGGCTACGTCCTGGGCTGGGACGACCTGGCCGCCAAACTTAAGGAACTCAAGGACCACGGCGGCAGCGGGGTCCTCCTCCAGGGAGGCCTCAACCCGGAACTGGGGCCGTCGTATTATCAAAGGCTAATCGGCTGCATCCGGGACTCCGGCCTGGCGGTGCATGGCTTTTCACCCCCGGAGCTGGTCTTTTGGGCCGGCCAGTGGGCCCTGACCCTGGAGGAGGTCATCCGCCTCCTAATGGCCGCGGGCTTAAGCTCCATTCCCGGGGGCGGCGCCGAGATCCTGATGGACCGGGTGCGCCGCCTGGCTTCCCCCCATAAGTGCGACAGTGCCCAGTGGCTGGAGGTCATGGCCACCGCCCATAAATTAGGGTTAAAGACCAGCGCCACCATGATGTTCGGGCATCTGGAGACCCGGGCCGAGCGCATCGAGCATCTCCTCAAGATCCGGAAGTTGCAGGATGAAACCGGCGGATTCACCGCCTTCATCCCCTGGACCTTCCAGCCCGGGTCCACCAGTCTGGGGGGCGAACCCCTGGGCGCAGTGGAATATTTGCGCACCCTGGCCATCTCCCGGCTGGTCTTGGACAACGTGCCCCACCTGCAGGTTTCCTGGGTGACCCAGGGACCCAAGGTGGCCCAGCTCGCCCTGAAATTCGGGGCCGACGACTTCGGCTCCACCATGTTGGAAGAAAACGTGGTGGCCGCCACCGGGGTGGGCTTCCGGCTGCCCCGGGAGGAAATCGAAACCCTCATCCGCCAGGCCGGCTACCAGCCGCGGCTGAGAGACCATCGGTATAATTTGTGGTGAGGTCCCCGGCCTGACCGTCGAGACCGCCTACCTCCCCGCGCAGCACGTCGGCGGCGACTTCTTCCAGGTGCTTCCAATTCCGGGCGGCGGCGATGCCTTCATCGTCGTCGGCGATGTCAGTGGCAAGGGGCTGAAGGCCGCGATGACGGTCTCGCTGATTATAGGGACGCTGCGGACGCTGGCGGAGTATGAGGCGAGTCCGAGCGATCTGCTGGCGGGCCTCAACCGTCGCCTCTACGGCCGCCACGCCGGCTA